>NZ_JAVFHT010000039.1:0-2428 GCF_031470375.1 Paenibacillus glufosinatiresistens | reverse complement strand
CTCCGAGACGGATCCCGAGTAGTGCGGGGCACGTGAAACCCCGTATGAATCCGGCAGGACCATCTGCTAAGGCTAAATACTCCCTGGCGACCGATAGTGAAACAGTACCGTGAGGGAAAGGTGAAAAGCACCCCGGAAGGGGAGTGAAAGAGTACCTGAAACCGTGTGCTTACAAGAAGTCAGAGCCCAATTTAGGGGTGATGGCGTGCCTTTTGTAGAATGAACCGGCGAGTTACGTTTAACATGCAAGGTTAAGTCGAGAAGACGGAGCCGCAGCGAAAGCGAGTCTGAATAGGGCGAATGAGTATGTGGACGTAGACCCGAAACCGTGTGATCTACCCCTGTCCAGGGTGAAGGTGCGGTAACACGCACTGGAGGCCCGAACCCACGTACGTTGAAAAGTGCGGGGATGAGGTGGGGGTAGCGGAGAAATTCCAATCGAACTCGGAGATAGCTGGTTCTCCCCGAAATAGCTTTAGGGCTAGCCTCGGAAGTACAGTCATGGAGGTAGAGCACTGATTGGGTGCGGGGCCCGCAAGGGTTACCAAGCTCAGTCAAACTCCGAATGCCATCGACTGCTTATCCGGGAGTCAGACCGTGAGTGCTAAGATCCATGGTCAAAAGGGAAACAGCCCAGACCATCAGCTAAGGTCCCCAAGTGTGTGTTAAGTGGGAAAGGATGTGGAGTTGCACAGACAACCAGGATGTTGGCTTAGAAGCAGCCACCATTGAAAGAGTGCGTAATAGCTCACTGGTCGAGTGACTCTGCGCCGAAAATGTAACGGGGCTAAACACACCACCGAAGCTATGGCTTGATGCGTAAAGCGTCAGGGGTAGGGGAGCGTTGTATGCAGATTGAAGCTTGACCGGAAGGACAGGTGGACCGCATACAAGTGAGAATGCCGGTATAAGTAACGAAAAGATCAGTGAGAATCTGATCCGCCGAAAGCCCAAGGTTTCCTGAGGAAGGCTCGTCCGCTCAGGGTAAGTCGGGACCTAAGGCGAGGCCGAAAGGCGTAGTCGAAGGACAACAGGTTGAAATTCCTGTACCACCGTAATCCGTTATGAGCGATGGGGGGACGCAGGAGGGTAGTGACGCGGACTGATGGATGTCCGTCTAAGCAGCGAGGCTGGTGTGCAGGCAAATCCGCACACTGATAAGGCTGGGCTGTGATGGGGAGCGAAAATTACAGTAGCGAAGGTCATGATCTCACACTGCCAAGAAAAGCCTCTAGCCAGGAGAAGGTGCCCGTACCGCAAACCGACACAGGTAGGCGAGAAGAGAATTCTAAGGCGCGCGGAAGAACTCTCGTTAAGGAACTCGGCAAAATGACCCCGTAACTTCGGGAGAAGGGGTGCCTCGGTAGGGTGAATAGCCCGAGGGGGCCGCAGTGAAAAGGCCCAAGCGACTGTTTAGCAAAAACACAGGTCTGTGCGAAGCCGCAAGGCGAAGTATACGGGCTGACGCCTGCCCGGTGCTGGAAGGTTAAGGGGAGCGGTTAGGGGCAACCCGAAGCTGTGAACCGAAGCCCCAGTAAACGGCGGCCGTAACTATAACGGTCCTAAGGTAGCGAAATTCCTTGTCAGGTAAATTCTGACCCGCACGAATGGCGTAACGACTTGGGCGCTGTCTCAACGAGAGATCCGGTGAAATTTTAATACCTGTGAAGATGCAGGTTACCCGCGACAAGACGGAAAGACCCCATGGAGCTTTACTGCAGCTTGATATTGAATTTGGGTACGATCTGTACAGGATAGGTGGGAGCCGTAGAAGCGGGAGCGCAAGCTTCCGTGGAGGCGCCGTTGGGATACCACCCTGATCGTATCTAGGTTCTAACCTGGTACCCTAAGCGGGTACAGGGACCGTGTCAGGCGGGCAGTTTGACTGGGGCGGTCGCCTCCTAAAGTGTAACGGAGGCGTCCCAAGGTTCCCTCAGAATGGTTGGAAATCATTCGAAGAGTGCAAAGGCAGAAGGGAGCTTGACTGCGAGACCAACAAGTCGAGCAGGGACGAAAGTCGGGCTTAGTGATCCGGTGGTACCGCATGGAAGGGCCATCGCTCAACGGATAAAAGCTACCCTGGGGATAACAGGCTTATCTCCCCCAAGAGTCCACATCGACGGGGAGGTTTGGCACCTCGATGTCGGCTCATCGCATCCTGGGGCTGAAGTAGGTCCCAAGGGTTGGGCTGTTCGCCCATTAAAGCGGTACGCGAGCTGGGTTCAGAACGTCGTGAGACAGTTCGGTCCCTATCTGTCGTGGGCGCAGGAAATTTGAGAGGAGCTGTCCTTAGTACGAGAGGACCGGGATGGACGTACCGCTGGTGCACCAGTTGTTCCGCCAGGAGCACGGCTGGGTAGCTATGTACGGACGGGATAAGCGCTGAAAGCATCTAAGCGTGAAGCCCCCCTCAAGATGAGATTTCCCA
>NZ_JAVFHT010000038.1:0-2550 GCF_031470375.1 Paenibacillus glufosinatiresistens | reverse complement strand
TTTTTTTTTTAGAACAGTTATGATATAGTTAGAATAGTTTAAAATAAGGAGTGAGAAAAAGATGAAAGAAAGATATGGAACAGTCTATAAAGGCTCTCAGAGGCTCATAGACGAAGAAAGTGGAGAAGTCATAGAGGTAGACAAGTTATACCGTAAACAAACGTCTGGTAACTTCGTAAAGGCATATATAGTGCAATTAATAAGTATGTTAGATATGATTGGCGGAAAAAAACTTAAAATCGTTAACTATATCCTAGATAATGTCCACTTAAGTAACAATACAATGATAGCTACAACAAGAGAAATAGCAAAAGCTACAGGAACAAGTCTACAAACAGTAATAACAACACTTAAAATCTTAGAAGAAGGAAATATTATAAAAAGAAAAACTGGAGTATTAATGTTAAACCCTGAACTACTAATGAGAGGCGACGACCAAAAACAAAAATACCTCTTACTCGAATTTGGGAACTTTGAGCAAGAGGCAAATGAAAAACAAGAAAATGCATTATCTGATTATTATTCTTTCAAGGACTAGTATAACATAAAATCGTCTACAAATAGACAAAAAACCTGCACGCTTAATGTAGATCAAAAGCTTAACGCAAATGAAATAGATTGACCTCCCAATAACACCACGTAGTTATTGGGAGGTCAATCTATGAAATGCGATTAAGCTTTTTCTAATTCACATAAGCGTGCAGGTTTAAAGTACATAAAAAATATAATGAAAAAAAGCATCATTATACTAACGTTATACCAACATTATACTCTCATTATACTAATTGCTTATTCCAATTTCCTATTGGTTGGAACCAACAGGCGTTAGTGTGTTGTTGAGTTGGTACTTTCATGGGATTAATCCCATGAAACCCCCAACCAACTCGCCAAAGCTTTGGCTAACACACACGCCATTCCAACCAATAGTTTTCTCGGCATAAAGCCATGCTCTGACGCTTAAATGCACTAATGCCTTAAAAAAACATTAAAGTCTAACACACTAGACTTATTTACTTCGTAATTAAGTCGTTAAACCGTGTGCTCTACGACCAAAAGTATAAAACCTTTAAGAACTTTCTTTTTTCTTGTAAAAAAAGAAACTAGATAAATCTCTCATATCTTTTATTCAATAATCGCATCAGATTGCAGTATAAATTTAACGATCACTCATCATGTTCATATTTATCAGAGCTCGTGCTATAATTATACTAATTTTATAAGGAGGAAAAAATATGGGCATTTTTAGTATTTTTGTAATCAGCACAGTTCATTATCAACCAAACAAAAAATAAGTGGTTATAATGAATCGTTAATAAGCAAAATTCATTATAACCAAATTAAAGAGGGTTATAATGAACGAGAAAAATATAAAACACAGTCAAAACTTTATTACTTCAAAACATAATATAGATAAAATAATGACAAATATAAGATTAAATGAACATGATAATATCTTTGAAATCGGCTCAGGAAAAGGGCATTTTACCCTTGAATTAGTACAGAGGTGTAATTTCGTAACTGCCATTGAAATAGACCATAAATTATGCAAAACTACAGAAAATAAACTTGTTGATCACGATAATTTCCAAGTTTTAAACAAGGATATATTGCAGTTTAAATTTCCTAAAAACCAATCCTATAAAATATTTGGTAATATACCTTATAACATAAGTACGGATATAATACGCAAAATTGTTTTTGATAGTATAGCTGATGAGATTTATTTAATCGTGGAATACGGGTTTGCTAAAAGATTATTAAATACAAAACGCTCATTGGCATTATTTTTAATGGCAGAAGTTGATATTTCTATATTAAGTATGGTTCCAAGAGAATATTTTCATCCTAAACCTAAAGTGAATAGCTCACTTATCAGATTAAATAGAAAAAAATCAAGAATATCACACAAAGATAAACAGAAGTATAATTATTTCGTTATGAAATGGGTTAACAAAGAATACAAGAAAATATTTACAAAAAATCAATTTAACAATTCCTTAAAACATGCAGGAATTGACGATTTAAACAATATTAGCTTTGAACAATTCTTATCTCTTTTCAATAGCTATAAATTATTTAATAAGTAAGTTAAGGGATGCAGTTTATGCATCCCTTAACTTGTTTTTCGTGTACCTATTTTTTGTGAATCGATTATGTCTTTTGCGCATTCACTTCTTTTCTATATAAATATGAGCGAAGCGAATAAGCGTCGGAAAAGCAGCAAAAAGTTTCCTTTTTGCTGTTGGAGCATGGGGGTTCAGGGGGTGCAGTATCTGACGTCAATGCCGAGCGAAAGCGAGCCGAAGGGTAGCATTTACGTTAGATAACCCCCTGATATGCTCCGACGCTTTATATAGAAAAGAAGATTCAACTAGGTAAAATCTTAATATAGGTTGAGATGATAAGGTTTATAAGGAATTTGTTTGTTCTAATTTTTCACTCATTTTGTTCTAATTTCTTTTAACAAATGTTCTTTTTTTTTTAGAACAGTTATGATATAGTTAGAATAGTTTAAAATAAGGAGTGAGAAAAAGATGAAAGAAAGATATG
>NZ_JAVFHT010000037.1:0-4590 GCF_031470375.1 Paenibacillus glufosinatiresistens | reverse complement strand
ACCTGGGAAGGCCGGATAAACCATCCGGATAGTCAGAATCCGTATGTGTATGTGGTGAATAATCCGCTGAGGTATGTGGATCCGAGTGGGTTAAAGGCTGAAGGATATTTCAGCTTAGAAGCGAGTGCGGATTTTTTTGCAGGCGCCAGCGTAGAATTGAAGATTAATACTTCAGGTGAGGTAACCTTTAGTGCGGAAGCGAGTCTTTCGGGCAATATTGGGGTCGAGGCTTCAGCAGGAGTAGGAGGAACTTATAGTAAAGGAGATACTTCAAATAAATCAGGAACTGTAAAAGGTGATTACGATGTTGATGTAGGTGGTGGACATTCAGTTGGAGCCTCAGGTGATTTTTACGATTTTAATAATTATGAAATATCAGGTGAAATCAGAACAGGGGTCGGAACTCCAAAAACAAATACGGGTCTAGGTTCTACTACAAAAGTATCTGCAAACTATAATAAAGAACTTATAGATCTTTGGTAAAACTATTAATTGAATGGAGGTGCTAAGAATATTTGAAAAACGCAAAGGTTAATATTATCGTGGGCATTGTTATCTTGGGAGTTATTGCCTACTTTTTTATTGATAATAGCTGGAATAGTATCGTTGAAAAAGAGGTTCATAATAAAATCGAGTCTTTGGGAGGGGAGGTTATTGAAATTAATAGAATTGACGTGAAAAGCACTCCATTTAAAGAAGATAAGGTGGGTGGTATTTACTTTCAAATCATATATGAAAAAGGGGGGCAAAGAAAAGTTGCCTATTATCGTCGTCATAAGTCACTGAATATTAAGGATGTGCCCTCAAAAGGGGCACCGGTCGAGTGGATTATTTAAGAAAACAAAACGACTTTGAGGAGGGAATTCGATTGAAAACTTTTGGGCGCGGAATACTGTACACAATCGGGATCTTTGCGGTCATGCTAGTGATGTCCTTGATTACGGGAGACCGAGTAAGTCTACCTGGTTACATTTTTATACCACTATTGATTGTGGTATGGGGAATTGCCTTTTATCAATCTCGTAGCGAACGTAATCCATCAAGGTAGTTAAAACTATTCATCCAGGGTCCTGCTCTATTCTTTGCAGGACCTTTTTGCATTTACAACAAACTTGTTGTAAAAACGAACTGGGTAAGTTGTAAGCCCAAGAATGACGCGGCGTACGGTTACGACGACAACGGCAATTTGACAGATGGAACCGACCGTCTCGGCAATCCTGCCCAGCATACGAATGGCGAGCGCAACCAGCTTGCCGGCTGGAATTACGGTTCCGTCGGCAGTGCAGTAACCGCCATGTTCACGTATTACAAGAAAGGATTGCGTAAGTCGATGACCGACGAGACGGGCACCACCCAGTATCAACACAACCGGCGGCAAAACGATTCAGTACGAATACGATAATGCCGGGAATCGGACGAAGATGACCGATCCCTTTGGGGCAATTACTCTGTATGCGTATGATGATGATAACCGTCTGACTAAAGTGAGCTTCAAAGCCAATGCTTCCGCGGGGGGAAAGTACGCAGGCCACTTACGTATACTCTGGCAGTGTGCTTGATAAGATTACGTATGGAAATGGATTAGTGAATGATAATGCCACTAGGGCTATTCAGATCCCATTAAGTTAATAGGACACAGTCACGGTGGAAACGTTGCAATAATAATAGCGAATTACTTGGCTAGTCTTAACGTAAAAGTCGGCACTCTAGTTACTACAGCTACACCAGTACGAAATGACTATCAACTTAGCAGTTCAGTCGGACTTCACCTTAATGTTATACAACATAAGAGATCAACCACAATCGCGATTTTTCGATTGGATAGGAAATCACTCCTACATGCACAGCAATATTAGTGTTTGGGACCAGTACATTACCCCTTCGTTTAGAGAGCCATGGTGGGCTGCCTAAATGGGAGTAAAAATAAACATATAAAGAGGTGTTATATGAGGACAGCAGGTTCTTTAGTGAGAGTTTTTCTTTCAGTTTTACCCAGTACTATACTTTTATTTATATTGTATTATTATTATCCTAAAACGGGCTTAGGAATAATTATTGCTATTCCAATCATATATCTAATTAATATAAGTATGTTTCTAGTAGCCAACCATTTCTCACTCAAGAAAAGTTTCGCAACAAAAACTTTTATATGGGTAATAACAGTATTTATTTCCTTGATTATTACTCTGTATATTTTTCCTCAAGACTATGGACCCACAGTAACATCTCGTCTTATTGAAAAAATCTTTTAATCTTTTAATAGAATATAATTAGAATAAGGACTTCGTGTTAATATATAGTAATTAATTAGTTTTATTGTAATAATGAACGGGCCTGGAAGGCAACTCCCTCAGGCCCTGTTTTTATTATAAGACGGATTCTCAAGCTAAGTGCGACAGTTCTTCCATGAAGGCTTCGTAAGCAGACTCGCGGTTCATTACCGAAGATACATGGGAAGGACGGATCAATCACCCGGACAGCCAGAACCCATATATTGATGTGGTGAATAACCCGCTGATTTATGTGGACCCGAGCGGACATAAGTTTAGGGATATCATCAAAGGCGCTGTAGATGCAGTCTCTGAAGATCTAACAGGTGTTAAGGTATTTGGTGGTTCCAACACGGACTATCTATCAGGAAATCTTGCTGGTCATGTAGTGACATCAGTTGCATCAGGCGTTGCTACCGCGGCTACTGTAGGTGGAGGTACTGCAGTCACAGTAGGAAGTGGGGGAACTGCTGCTGCAGTGGCAGTTCCTGTAACGGCCGCAGCAGCTTCATATACCTCAACGGTAGCCGTTAGAGCTGCGAAAAATGCAGGAGATGCGGCTTATCAGTTGAGTGAGGGGAACTCAGGCAGATCAAAAAATAAACTTAAACCTGATCCTGAAGCTACAGGAGATCATTCTGTACTCAATAGAGACCCGAAGACCGGGGAAGTAAAAAATTATGAAACATTTAAGCAGCAAACCAATCCGAAAAATCCCAATCCATGGGAAACTGAAAAACGTTATGATGGTACTGGTGATGGTCATTTTAATAAAGCTACAAAACAAGATGTTCCCAATCCACATGTACACGATCCTTCGACTCCAGGTGGGGTTAGACCACCTGAGCCTTGGGAGATACCGTAAAGAGGTGTGAAATTGAATATTCTGAAATGGTTAGAAAATTGGTACTTAGAAAATTGTGATGGAGATTGGGAGCATAGCAAGGGTATTAGCATTGTGACACTTGATAATCCTGGTTGGGCTGTTGATATTTTTCTAGAGGGAACATGGTTAGAGGATAAGGATTTTCAAATCCTAGATATTGAACGTACCAATGTTGATTGGGTTTATTGTAGTGTTAGCGATAATATCTTTAAAGGAAGAGGTGGAAGTAATAACCTGGAAGAATTATTAATTATATTCCAGGAATGGTCTACAAAATATAAAATATAGTACAGCCAAGGCGGGGCTGAGCGAATTGGTAATGCTCTTGTTCCTACAATGCCGGGTGGGGGAGCAATCCTAATGATTTTGTTAACCCACACTCTGAAAAGCATATGTATGACCCAAGCAGGCCAAAACTCCAAATCGTTCTCAATATGATAAAGATCTTGACGTTGGGAAATTGAGACGAGAAACCATGACTAATCTTGATAAAGCATATTCAATCTGGCCAAATCCTAATAACCCTAATACACAAAGAATAACCAAGTATAATAAAGAGTTTGATGGGAACATTAGTACACCTGACACTCAGACAGGGAGTCATCGAGTCTTTGAAAACTTAGATGACCCTTCAAAAATTTCCTGTTTCTCATATGTTCCAAGAAAATAAATTTGGGTGGTGATAAGATGAACGAGATGCTGTATCATGCTTACTTGCCCGAAGGTCATGAGCATTATGTTTCCCGGGAAGTGATAACGTCGGAGGGGATAAATCATAGAACAAAATCAAACAATCGATTTGGGTTGATTTCAGACAAGCAATCGGTGTTGATATGGTTAATCGGTTTACAAGGTCATTTTTCTTTCCTGAATTTACAAATAAAATCTTAGTCTTTGATGGGGATATTTCTTTATCCATTTATGACCAAGCGTTTTATGAGGATTTGAAGGATAAGGATGAGGAAGCACTTAATTTTGATACAGGAGAAAGTATAAAATACTGGATAAAACTGTATTGGGATGGTTTGATGACACTTGATGAATACCAAGGAAAGAAACCCTATCCTAAACCGGAAGTATTGGTTTTTGAGCCAGTTCCTAAAGAGATTATCCAAGTATGTGAAGAATAAATAATGTCGACCTTGATTGGCTTCATGCCTTTCAAGGTTTCTTTTTTGAAGGAGAAGTTATACGAACAAAGGGATTATGGTCAGATACCATAATAATCTCCTAGGGTTTCATCGTATTTATTTTCCAGAATTGAGGGTAATCAACAGTAGGGCAGCGTACCAAAATATCATTAGCAAAATTGGATAGGGGCAACGTTGTGAGCTTGTAGAGACAGGGCTAGACTTATGGACCAAACCTTGTTGAGTACCTATGACTACGACATTTGGGGTAATCCGAAAGTGACGGAGGAGGCAGACTCGTTCC
>NZ_JAVFHT010000036.1:0-6321 GCF_031470375.1 Paenibacillus glufosinatiresistens | reverse complement strand
CCAGAGCAGCGCTGCGGCAAGCGCCGCCGGCGCGCCGGCGGCCAGCACCGGGGCCGCCAGGCGGGGCCGCACGCAGAGCGCGGCGGCCAGTCCGGCCGCGCCGGCGGCCCAGGCGCCGCGCGACTCGCTCAGCAGCAGCGCGGCGGCATACGGGAAGAGCGTCAGCAAGGCCGCGGCGGCAGCGGCGAAGCCGCTGTCCTGCCGCCGTCCCGGCTTCTTCCCGCCGCTCTGCGGCTGGCCGGTCGGGCCGGCTGCGGCGAGAGGAAGCAGGGCTTCGGCGGCAGCCAGCAGCCGCTCGAGGGCAAAGGCGGCCATCAGCGCGCCGTAAGTATTGGGATACTGGAGGAGCCCGCCGAGCCGGGCTCCGGCGGTGCTGATCTCCGGCGAGGAGGAGCGAAGCACCGCTCCCGGCAGCGGCAGACCGGCGCAGACGGCCAGCAGGCCGCTCAAGGCCAGCAGCAGGCCGGTGCCGTGCCAGGCCAGAAGAAGCAACCGCCGGCCCTCCCGGCTCCGCGAAGCAGCCAGCACCGCTGCGGCGAAGGCGGCGCAAAGGCTCCAGCGCAGCAGTTCATTCATCGTTCCTTGGGCTGACACGGGTCCCCGGAGCCAAGCCAGCGCATAGCATCCGGCCAAGCTCAGCGGGCAGGCGAGCAGCATGCCGCGGCAGAGGGCCGCCCGGCGAACTGCCGGCGGTTGTGGTTGTGCAGCCTGCGGGCCGGCTGCGGGAACGTCTGCTGCCGGAACGTCTGCTCGCAGAGTCCTGTTCTCCGGGAGCCTTTTTACCGAATCACCGTTCTCCGGATCGCTGTCCTCCCACCAAACTTTGTTCTCCGTATCTCTGTTTTCCCCATCGTCGTTCTCCGGATCTCTCTTCGCCCAATCACCGTTCTTCGGATACTTGTTTCTCGGCACTCCATTCTCCGAACCCCCGTTCTTCCGCACCCTTCCGGCGGCGCTTCCCTGCCGGGCTCTCCGCTTCGCCGTTCTTCGCTCAGCCTGTACCCGCCACACGGCAAAGAACGCGCAGGCCGGCCAGCAAGCGGCCCAGGGATAGAGATCGGACGGGAAGTAGAATCCGGCATTCACCGTTGCTCCAAGCAGCAGCGCTCCGGCCAGAGCTCCGCAGAGCCGCGCAGCGTCCAAGGCTATAGCTCTCTGCTTCAATCTCATGCTTCCTCCCTCCTTCCCTGTTCTTGTAGACGTTCTACCAGTCTTGCCCGAAGCAGCGTCTTTCAACAGGCGGCGAGGAGCCGCCTTGATAAGCACAGCAAAAAAGGCCGCTTCAGCAGCGGCCTTCATGTTCGTTCCGAGCGGGTGCCTGTTCTCCTTACTCTCCGGTCGAAGGCAGCAGGTCGGCGCAGGCCCGTTCCAGATATGGACGGACTCCGAGAAAATCGCGGAAAGCCCGGTATTCCTGCCAGGCAGCAAGTCTCCCCGGTCCGGTTCCCGCTTCCGGCTCGCTTCCTGCTGGACCGCGGACGGCGCGGATCAGGATGTTTTTGGGCGTGTGCTCCATATCAATAAACTCCAGAAGCTGAGTCCGGTAGCCCATAACATCAAGCAGCTTGGCGCGGATAGCATCGGTGGCGAGCGCCGAGAAGCGCTCCTTGAGGATGCCGTGCGACAGCAGCGGCTCCAGCACTTCGCTCTCTACCTGGCCGAACAGCTCGTGCTGGCAGCAGGGAACCGAGAGAATCACGGAGGCGCCCCAGCGCACAGCCTTGTCGAGCGCGGCGTCGGTGGCGGTATCGCAGGCATGGAGCGTCACGACCATATCCACCCGCTCCAGCTCGTTGTATTCGGCGATATCGCCGACCAGGAATTTCAGCCGGCCATAATTTAGCCGGCCGGCAAGCTCGCTGCAGTGGCGGATGACCTCGGCTTTCAGGTCAAGGCCGACGATATTCAGCTCGCGTCCTTCTCGGACGGCAAGATAATGATACAGGGCAAAGGTCAGGTAGGACTTGCCGCAGCCGAAATCGACAATGGTGAGCGGGCGGTTCTGCGGCAAATGCGGCAGCACATCCTCGACCATCTCCAGGAAGCGGTTGATCTGCCGGAACTTGTCGTACTTCTTGGCCAGCACCCGGCCTTCGGCATTCATAATGCCCAGTTCCACCAGAAAAGGAACCGGCTCGCCTTCTTCCAGCACATACTGCTTGCGCCGGTTATGGGCCAGATCCGGCGCCGCCTGCTTCGTCGCCGGCTTCTTCAGAATCGCCGCCTTGTTCTTCTTGCTGATGAGCACCTGGTAATCGGAATCAGCCGCACAGAACAGCGCCTGCCGGTATGTCCCGGCAAGCAGCGCACTCAGCTCGTCCGCCGCTTCTTGGGGCGTAAGATTCCGGTGCTGCACCTGGGTATCCGTATAGCCCGCGAACTGATAGCGCAGGCCATCCTTCAGTTCAACCGGTTTCACGGCTACCTTGGTATACAGAGCGCCTTCCTTGCGGCGAAGCTGGCTGAGCGTTGCCGCAATTAGAGCCCGCCCGCCGATCAAGCGGTTAATTAATTCCGTTAAAGATTCCACATGCATACACTCGCTTTCATTCAATTCCGAATCGTGGCGCCGCTTCCGTCGGGAGAAGCAAGCGGAACGTCTGTCAGCAGTTCGCCCCTTACGACGGTAACCGCCTGGCCGGTGAGATGTACACGTCCTTCCTCCAGCCGCACTCCGACCGTCCCTCCCCGGCGGGACGCCTGATAGCCGGTCATGCAGTCAAGATTCAGCCGCGATGACCAGTAGGGAGCCAGCGCGGCATGGGCAGAGCCGGTTACCGGATCCTCCTCCACGCCGATGGCCGGAGCGAAGAACCGGGAGACAAAATGATAGGCTCCGGCCTCTCCGCCCCGTTCCGCGTCCGGGCCTTTGGCCGTTACGGCCACTGCGTGGACCGGAAGGCTCCGCAGGGCCGCGAAATCGGGCGACAGCTCCCGGACTGCCCGCTCGCTGGACAGAACGGCCAGCGCGTTGGAGCCGTAAGTCCGCACTTCCTCCAATTCGGAATCCTCCACGCCGAGCGCGGAGGCCATCCCCGGATACGACGCCGGCAGCAGTTCATACGCAGGGAAGTTCAGAATAATTCCGCCTTCGGGGGAGCGGATGGCCGTCAGCAGCCCGCTCCGGGTATGAAAGAGCGCCGGGTCGTCGTGGCTCAATCTTCCCGATGCCCAGAGCGCATGTGCGGTTGCCAGAGTGGCATGCCCGCACAGCTCCACCTCTGTCTCGGGCGTGAACCAGCGCAGCCGGTATCCCTCTTCTTCAGGCCATGCAAAGGCGGTCTCCGACAGGTTCATCTCCGCAGCGGTCAGGGCCATGAACCGCTCGTCCGGAGCCCTGTCCAGCAGACATACGGCCGCAGGGTTGCCCGTGTAAGGCCCTGCGGCAAAAGCGTCAACAATATATAGAGGGATGCTCATGGTTCCTTCTCCTCTCCTTGTCCGTTCTCTTCTTCTCCGGTATTCCCTTGTCCGTACAACCGCTCCCACTCTTTGCTTCCCTGAACCACTTCTTCCAGCGGAAGTCCGCCTTGTTCCAGCTTGTCCGGGTCCTCAGCCGCCAGTCTGCCATAGAAGCTGCGGCCCATAGCCGCGGCGTCCTCCCCCTGCTCCGCCAGCCGGAAGAGCGCGTCCTCCGCCTTGGCGTAGCGCCCCCGCTCTTCCAGATAAGGGACGAGCAGCCTCTCGGTCTTGGCCGGCAACAGCAGACCGTTCACCCGGGCAAGCACCCGGTCAATCTCGTCATCCAGCCCGATGAGTCCGGTATCGGCCCCGTTCTCCCGGGCGGCCAAATAGAAATGGAGGGTCTTCATCCAGCGGGGAAGGGACTCGTCCTCACGCCCTCTGTCATCATAGATCAGCGCTTCCTCCTGAAGCATCCGGGCAGCGCCCTGAAGGCGGTCCGCCTCCAGCGTTCCGCCAAGCCGGAACATGGCGATCACATCTTCGACCGAAAGGGAATTGAGCAATCGGGAATTGAGGCGAAAATGCCGGTTCAGAAGCTCGTCGATCTCCCAGAGCGCTTCCGTTGTCTTGCGCTCCTGCTTCAGGCTGAATACCTTGGCTACCATAGCCGTCATATCTTCGATCATGCGGACAATGTAATCCCGCCGGAACATGGACAACTCCCCCTTTGTACACGCAGCATTCGGACGCATTACCCTTCTAATCTTATATGATCCGTCCGCTGATTGCCATGTTCCCGGAAGGGGAGCCCTCCCTTGTCTTGACAGGAGGCGTTTCGCTCCGTTAAGCTGGAACCGACAACGATCTGTATTACAGATCGAACTATTTTACAGATCGATATGCCTGAAGCGTCAAGGCTTCATAGGCGTCGTTCCCGGAGAGGAAGAGGATTCATGAATAAGCTCCCTGAGGATAGCTCTGTGCTCCAGATTACGGAAGAGCAGGCCCGGCTGCTGGAGAACGTGCTGCGCGTCAAGATTATGCACGCCCTTGCGGGCGAGCCGCTTACCTCGAAACAGGTGGCGGACCGGCTCGGCAAAACGCCCGGCAACATTCACTACCATCTGCAGAAACTGTATGAAGGCGGTCTCGTGGAACTGGTGCGGACGGAAGTCTCCGGCGGCGTTGTCCAGAAATTCTACCGTTCTCCAGGCACCTGGTTCAACTGGCCGGGCTCCGGCGCAAGCCGTCTTCCGGTTGCCCAGGAGCAGGTCGCGGAGCGCCTGACCAGCCGGCTCAGCTTGTCGGACGCGGATTTCCGCAGGTTCCGGCAGGAGATGATGGAACTGATTGCCCGCTGGGAGGCCGCCGCCACCGACGGCGAAGAGTACGGACTTGAGGTCACTGCCTGGCGGTTGGAAGCTTCTTCGGATAAGGAAGGTGAACGCCCGTGATTCCCGCCGAAACGACAGAGCCTCTCCGGGAAAAGCGCTGGCGGCGTTTTGCCGCTCCTTTCACCCGTTCCCCCGCCTTTCGTTACCTCTGGCTCGGCCACCTGATCTCCTTCTTCGGCAGCTCGATTACGCTGGTCATTCTGCCTGTGCTCGTCTACTCGCTGACCGGCTCGTCGACCCGCATGGGCATTGTGATGGCTGTCTACATGCTGCCGAATGTACTGATTCTGCCGGTTGCCGGGCATCTCGTTGACCGCTATGACCGTATCCGGATTATGATGCTGGCGGATATTCTTCGCTGCGCGGTTATGGGAGCCACTTCCGTGCTGGCATTGACCAGTGTGCTCGGCATTCCGCTGCTGCTGGTGCTGGTAGGGCTGTACGGCCTCATGGACGGGCTGTTTCAGCCCGCCTATTCGGCGGTCCGAGCCTCTGTGTTCACGCCGGAGATCCGCGTTGCCGCCAATTCCGTCTCGCAGATCAGCATGCAGGGCATCCGGCTGATCGGGCCGTCGGCGGGCGGATTGCTCATCTCCCACTGGTCCGCCGGGTTCGGATTCGGGCTGGATGCCCTGACTTATCTGGCCTCCCTGCTCTTCCTCTTCTACCTCCGCTCGGCTCTCGTCCGGCAGCTTCCCGCCCTCGCCGCTCATTCGTCGGCTGCGGCAGAGACTGCTCTGGCGGTTCCGGCTGACCGTGAGACCGCGAACGGGACCGCCGCCGGAACCGAGACGGCCGGGACAGCTGACTGGAAGGCCGATTTTCGCGAAGGAATCGCCGTTCTCCGCTCTCATCCTTGGCTCTGGGTAACGATTATCGTCTTTGCCTTCGTCAATATCTGCTTCACGGGCATTACGACAGTGCTTCTGCCGTGGCTGTTCAAGGTTCATCATGGCTGGCAGCCTTATATTTACGGTTTTGCCGTAACGGGCGCGGGCTGCGGGGCGATTGCCGGAGGGCTTCTGGTCGGCAGCGGCGCAGGACGCCGCCACCGGGGCGTTATGGCCTACGGAGGCGCGATCCTCAGCGGGCTGGCGCTACTTGCACTGCCGCTTGCTCCCGGACCCGAAGCGGCGATTGCGCTCTTTGCCGCCGAGGGCTTCGGAATGATGATCTTCGGACTGATCTGGGAGATCAGCCTTCAGGAACTGGTGCCGCAGGAGGTGTTCGGCCGGGTCGCCAGTCTCGATATGATGGGCTCGTTCGCTCTTTTGCCTTTTGGTCTCGTCGCCATCGGCTGGCTGGCAGACGGAATCGGCGGCGTTGTCGCCATCGCCATCTTCGCCGCGCTTGGCATCGCCGCCCTTGCATCCGCCCTCGCTCTGCCTGCGATACGCCGTTTCCGTTAAACGGACGGCCTCATGCGCCGGATGTGTTGTCAGAAAGAGGCTGTCCCAAAAGTAGATATTTCTAAGCTGAGAGGGACCACCTCCACTAAAAAGTAAACAAAGCGGCCGTTCAA
>NZ_JAVFHT010000035.1:0-6640 GCF_031470375.1 Paenibacillus glufosinatiresistens | reverse complement strand
GGCGGGAATCCGGCGGGGGCGAAGCGCTCGGCGAAGGCGGCAAGCGTGGAGGCGCGGACCGGCTCGGAGCCGTTGGCGGCGACGCGAAGGGAGGAGAGGTCCAGGGAAGCCGCGGCCTCGTCCGTGATTTTGTGCGCGCAGAGTTCATAGCCGAAGTTCGGGGCAGCCGTGAAGGTGCCCCGGTAGCGGGAGATCGCCTCCAGCCAGAGGATTGGGCGCTGGATGAAAGACACCGGGGCCATGAGCACGATGGAGGTTCCCAGGTAGAAGGCGGTCAGGATCATGCCGATCAGTCCCATATCATGGAACGCCGGCAGCCAGGATACAATGCGGTCATTCTCCGAGAGGTTCCACTGGGAACAGATCATATCGCAGTTGCAGAGCAGATTGTAATGGCTGACCATGACGCCCTTGGGCTGGCCGGTCGAACCGGACGTGTACTGCAGAAAAGCCAGGGTGTCGCCGGTCAGCGGCACCGGACGGAAGGCATCTTCCTGCGGCAGACCGCCGCGGTCGGTGGCCCGCCAGGCCAGCCCGGCCAGCCGGGGATGCTCGTCCAGCCCGCGGGAGACGCGTCCGAGAATATCCCCGGTGGTCAGCACGGCGCAGGCGTCGGCGTCGGCGACGATGGCCTGGAGACGGAGCAGATGCCGGTTCTGCTTGGGCGGATAGGCGGGGACGGCTACGACGCCGGCATAGAGACAGCCGAAGAAGGCGGCGATGAAGTCGAGTCCCGGCGGATAGAGCAGCAGAACCCGGTCGCCGGGAGAAGCGATCTTCTGAACCAGGGCGGCGACAGAGCGGCTGGCGCGGTCCAATTCGCCGTAGCTTAACCGCCCCGTCTCTGTGCCGTCGCCCGCAAGGAAGAAACAGGCGGGATGGTCGGCATGCCGGAGTGCTTGAAGGCCTACAACTTCCGCGAACGTAGAGGGTTCCCGGGAATGGTCGATGGTCATGGTAAGGGCAACTCCTATTCTTTGAGAGTAGAGGCGGATAACCGCCGGATAGGCCGTGTGGAATCGACCGTCATTTCATTCAGCAGGTTCGAGAAATCGCTGATCATGCGCCGGATCGTCCGCTCGTCGTACAGATCGCTGTTGTACTGCATCAGAATTCCCAGCCGTTCGTCCACCTCGGACATCATGAGAGCCAGGTCCCACATCGCGCCCTGCCATTGCAGCGGATACGATTCAAAAGTCAGCGAACCGGAGTTCATGAGCAGGCCGGGAAGGTTCAGCGCGAATGCGTCCAGCATGCCGGTGCGGTCCGTCTGCGCCTGCTGCCAGGTAAAGCTCGCCTGGAACAGCGGGGCGCGCGCCGGGTCGCGTTTCAGGCGGAGAAGCTGGACCAGCCGAGAGAACGGGAGCTCCTGATACTGGAGCGCTTCATTCACGCGGACATGGGCCGCATCGAGCGCATCATGGTACGTCATCCCCGGAGTGAACGTGCCGCGTATCGCCAGCATGTTGACAAAATAGCCGATCAGGCCTGCCAGATAAGCCTGATTGCGTCCCGCCACGGCGGTGCCGACGACCAGGTCTTCCTGACCTGTATACTGATGGAGCAGAGTCTGCCAGGCTCCGAGCAGCAGGGCATACAGCGTGGTTCCCCGCTCTTCCGCCAGCGCTTTGACCCGGATACTGAGGACAGGGTCCAGCACTTCCGAGCAGGAAGCGCCGGTGAAGGTCTGCACAGGCGGACGGGGGCGGTCGGTTGCAAGCCGCAGCACCGGGTCCGCTCCTTCCAGCTTGGCTGTCCAGTACGCGATAGACTCGGTGAACTCCCTCCCGGAGGCGCAGGCCTGCAAATAGGCGACATACGGACCGGAGACGGAAGGCATAGCCAGCGGCAGACCGATGCGCTCGGCTTCGTACAGTTCAAACAGCTCTTTGAAGAAAATCCAGAACGACCAGCCGTCCATAATGATGTGATGGAAGACCATCAGCATAATATGGTCTTCCGGCGAGCGGCTGAACAGGCATGCCCGCATCAGCGGCCCTGCGGCAAGGTCGAAAGGCCGGTTGGTCTCCTCTCTCAGACAGTTCTCGATTTCGGCTTCGCTCCAGCCCGATACATCCTCCGCCCGGAAGCTTAACGGGGCTTCGCTTGCGATGCGCTGCACCGGTTCTTTGCGCTCGGTTACAAAAGTAGTCCGCAGCGCCGGGTGCCGGCGGATCATTCCCTGAAGAGCACGGATCAGAGATTCCGGCTCCAGCGGACCGGGAATCCGGACCGCCTTGGGAATATGATAGGCGGCGCTTTCCGGGGAGAACTGATGCATGAACCAGAGCGAGAGCTGATTTGCGGTCAGCGGATGGCTTCGGCCGGTCAGCTCGGCTTCGGCCGCCTCCTCCGATAGGGCGGGTTCTTCCCGAACCGCGCCGTTTCCTTTTGGCAGTTCTGCGGCGATTCGGGCAGCCAGTTGACTGATGCCTTCCCCTTGCAGCAGAGCGGAGACAGGCAGAGAGACGCCGGTGTGATGCTCAATCCAGTTCTTCAATTCAATTGCCATTAGAGAATCCATCCCGAGACTGACGAGCGGCCGGGAGGAATGAAGCCGCTCCGGTGCGGTCCGCAGAATCCGGGCAATGGTTCCCCGAAGCTCGGCAGCTAGGAGGGAGGCGGCTTCATCTGCGGGGGCGGCAAGAAGCGTGCTTCTCAAGTGCCCGGCCGAAGCCGGACCTCCATGGCTGCTCTGTCCCGGCGTGAGCAGCAGGTCATGCAGGAGCGGCCAGGGTCCCGGATGGCTCTCCGCTGCCTTCGGCCAATCGGCCTCCAGGGCCAGAGCGTGAGCCGGACCGGATGCCAGCAGCCGCTGAAGAGCGGCGAGTCCCGTCTCGGGTTCCAGGGACAGGATCCCTTGACCCGAGAGGCGTCCGCCCCGGTCCGGCCGGGCGGCTCCGCCGACCTTGGCCCACGGCCCCCAGCCGATCGAGAGCGCCGGAAGTCCGCGGCGGCGGCGGGCCGAAGCCAAGGCGTCCAGATAGAAGTTGGCGGCCGCATAATTGGCCTGGCCGGGCGAACCCAGCGCCGAAGCGGCCGAAGAATACATAATGAAGAAATCGAGATCTTTATCCCGGCTGAGCCGGTCGAGGTTCCAGGCGGCGGCGGTCTTGGGCCGGAGCACATCGGAGAATTGACTCCAGTCCAGGTTGGCGAGCAAGCCGTCCGACAGCACCGCAGCCGCATGGACAATTCCGCGCAGCGGGGGAAGCTCGGCCTCCATCTGGTCAAAGAGAGTCTGCATCCGTTCCCCGTCTGCGGCGTCGGCCTGAACGGACAGACAGCGCACGCCTTGTTCAGTCCAGCGCTCCATCGCCTGAATCGTCTCAGAGCCTGCCGGCCGGCGGCCGGTCAGAACCAGGAACCGGGCGCCTTGCTGAACCAGCCAGTCTGCGGTCAGCAGTCCCAGACCGGTATTCCCGCCGGTAATCAGGTAAGAGCCGTCTTGGCGAACCGGGGATTTACCCGGATTCGGGTGAAGACGGACAGGCGCGCCGCCGAATTCAACGATGATTTTGCCGATATGTCTGGATGCTGTCATATAACGGAAGGCCTCATCTGCCCGGCTTGCCGGGAACGGCGTTGCGGGAAGCGGGGTCAGACGCCCTTGGCGGAACAGTTCCATGAGATCTTCCAGCATACGCCCGAGAAGCTCCGGCTGCTCGTCGCAGATGTAATAGAGCAGAATCGAGGCGTAGGTCAACGAGCGCTGGAACGGCAGCAGTCCGAGCCGGTGATTGTTGTAGATATCGGACACGCCAATCTCCAGGAAACGTCCGCCCAGCCGCAGCAGTTCCAGACTCTTCTCAATGGCTTCTCCCGCAAGGGAGTTCAGCACGACATCGATTCCTTCTCCCCGGGTGTCCCGGCGGATTTCCCGTGCAAAATCCAGAGTCCGGGAAGGGTAAACATGCTCTACGCCCAAGCTGCGCAGATAGTCGCGTTTCTCCGGAGTTCCGGCCGTCGCGAAGATTTCGGCTCCGGCCAGCTGCGACAATTGCAGGGCGGCCAAGCCGACGCCGCCGGAAGCGGAGTGAATAAGCACCCGGTCTCCCGGCTGAAGCCGGCCGATATGATACAGGGAATAGTAAGCCGTCAGAAAAGCGGCGGGAATGCCCGCAGCGTCAGCGAAGCTCATCTGCCCGGGTTTGCGGACAGTCAACAGAGCGGAGGCAATGACCCGCGAGCCCAGACTCCACGGGGCCAGTGCCACGACTTCGTCGCCTTCCCGGAAATTCTCGACTCCCGGTCCTACGGCTTCGACGATTCCGGAGCATTCCCAGCCGGGAACGTCCTTGCGGTCCGGGATGGGAAGCAGGTCCAGTACGTTCAGAACGTCTGTGAAATTCAATCCCGACGCGCGGACGCGGATGGCAAGTTCGACGGGACCCGGCTCGCGGCGCGGCATTTCCTGAAGCTGGAGATGATCGAAGCTGCCTCTTTGGGCGATTTTCAGATAAAAATCGTTCTCTCCGGCATCGGCCGCTGCCAGCGAATCCGGCGAGAAAGCTTCCGGCTGCCAGCGGACCAGCCTGGAGACCAGCCGCTGCCGGTTCCGATACGCAATGCGATTCTCGGAACCGCCGGCAAGAAGTTCCTGGGCGAGCCAAACGCCCGCACCTTCTAGATCTTCTTCCGGGTCCAGGTCCAACAGAACACAGGACAGAGCGGGAAGCTCCAGCGCGGCCGTGGCCCCCATTCCCCAGAGCGATGCCTGAAGCGGATTCGGAACGGTGATGCCTGCATCGCAGCCGCCGCGGGTTGCAATCCAGAGCCGCAGAGCGGCCGAATCCGCATTCAGGCAGCGCACCAGCTCCAGGACCGATTGGAGCAGGAACTGTTCTTGAGCGATTCGCTTCTCTCCATCGGTGAAGTCGGCTTCAGCTTCCGTTCCCCACAGATGCACGACCCCTGCCAAATCGCTGCCGCTGTGCCACCGTACCTGCTCCAGCAGCCGGGCATAATGCGCGGGATCGGCAGGGTTGATCCGATAACGATTGTTCCCCTCTTCGGCATAGTCTTCTCCGGGAAAAGCCAGATGGCAGATGTCCCCGCGCGACAACAATTCCCGGGCGGCAAGCTCCGCAATGCCAGGCCGGTCGGCGAGCAGCAGCCAGTGAACTGGCTGCTTTCGCGGAGAAGGCGCAAGTGCCGGCGAAGGCTGCCAATCCAGCCGGTACAGACAGTCGTCTGCAGCAGAGCCGGCTGCCAAAGCGAGACGCCGAACGCGAAGGCCTTCGGCGACGGCGACAAGCCGTCCATCCTCCGCACAGATTCGTACAGTACCGGCAGCTTCTTCGCCGGCCTGCTCTTCCAGCACGGCATAACTCCACAGAATGCCGTCATCCGGCGACTCCAGCAGAGTGAAGCGGTCCACTCCGACAGGTAAATACAATCCCTCTTCTTCTTGAAGGGTTCCGCCCATAGCCTGAAACGCGCTGTCCAGCAGCGCCGGATGAACGGCGTGCCGGGCGGCATTCGCCGCCCCCCGGGGAAGACGGATGGAGGCAAGCGCTTCCCGGTCGCCTCCGGCTAGCTGCTCCATGCCGCGGAACAGGGGCCCGTATTCTCCGCCTGCGAGACGGAGACGATCGTAGTGCTCCGCCACATCAAGCATTCGGTGATTCAGACGCTCCAGCACGGTGTCCGGCTGAAGAAGTTCCGGCGCAGATTCGGCTTCTGCGTCATGCTCGGAGCCGGTCTGACGGTATTCAATCGTTCCGTCCGCATGGGTCGTCCATTTCGCCTGCGGTTCGTCGGCGGGACGGCTGACAATCTCAAAAGAAGACTGGCCGTAGGACGGCGCAGAGACCAGCACCTGCACCCGTCTGGATTGCCCTTCCGGCAGAAGGAGCGCCTCCCGGAACCGGACGCCGGTGAGCTCGATCTTCGCCTGGTCCTGAATGCTGCGGCCGGCGGCGACGGCTATATCTAAGTAACCGGCAGCCGGGAATAACGGAATGCCTTTGGCGCAGTGATCCTGAAGGTACGGATGCCGGGCAGTATTCAGCACACTCTCCCAGACCCAATGACCCGTTGCGGCAAACACGGTGCCGCTCTCCAGATGGGGGTGCCGCTCCTCCGCAGTTCCCTGCGGCGATAAGGGGGACCAATCGGTCTCATTAACGCCGGACAGCTCGAACCAGTGGCGCTGCCGCTGCCACGGATAGAGGGGCAGCGACAATACCGGCCCGGCCGGGTAAAAGCTGCTCCAGAGCGGTTCCAATCCGGCGGCGTACAGCTCGCCGAGGCCTTCGAGCAGGACGGAAGCGTCCTCCTCGCCCCGGCGAAGCGAGGACAGCAGCAGCGGCTCCCGTTCCTCCGGGAAGTCGGCTTCTTCGCTGGAAGCAGGAGCCTCCAGCGAAGCCTGAACTTCACGGAAAGCAGAGGTATTACGAGAAGGGAGGTTTCCGCGAGAAGCAGCGCCACCGCGAGAAGCCAGGTCCTCGCCGGAAGCAGAGTCACCGCGAGAAGCCAGGTCCTCACCGGAAGCAGAGCCACCGCGAGAAGCCAGGTCCTCCGGCGCTTCGCCGGCAGCCGGGCTCTGGGAGGCAGGCTCCATGCCGCTGCCTTCCGGCTCGGCGGTCGCATCGCGCAGCGCCGACGACAGCACCGGATGCGGCCCGATCTCCAGATA
>NZ_JAVFHT010000034.1:0-9442 GCF_031470375.1 Paenibacillus glufosinatiresistens | reverse complement strand
TCATAAAAATGTTGCACACCTAACCAGTCGCCTAAGGGACTTAAGACTAAAAATGCGACCATCACTAAAGCAATAATAAAAAACATCGCTGTAATGCCTTGGGTTAAACGATGAAAGGCTTGATCATATTGTTTCATCGCTGTGTCGTTATGCTTGATACGTTCATCTATCATTTTTTTATAATCATTATTGGCTTGTCGCAGTTCGGCTTGGTTAGTTTGTAATTGCTCAATCGCCTTATGTGTGTCTGTTTTTACATCTTTCAATTCTTCTTGGATGGCTGTTTGAAAATCTTGTTTTAAATTATCGTTATTAATGCGTTCAATATAGTGTTTCGCTACACTGATAAAACGCTTTTGTGTGATTTCAGTCGCTTGATTAAAGTTCGAGGCCGTGGTCTCGATCGTTGTTAATAATTCGTCGTGACGCTTGTTTCGCTCGTTCTCTCTCTTCTCGATCTCTTCGAGCCTTTTCATCAGCAAGTCTTGCTGATTCTGCAGCTTGTCGGCTACGCTCAAGCTCATTTGTGTCTTGGGCGAATTGGTCCCAATCTGATTGAGTGACGCCTGTATCTCGTTCAGTTGATTCATCACGGTTTGAAGTTGGTCGTTTTGGCTGGCATTCGGTGTCTGAGTCTCGTTCTTGTTGTTTTTGTCGTTGAATTTGTCTTTCAAAGCCATCTTCGATACCTCCTTTATTGTAATCTTCGCCGAGTTTACGGCCACGTACTTTTTTATCTTCAGCTAAATGTCGATAGGTAATGCTTTTGGGTGTCACACGTTCAATTTCAATACCATGTTGGTTTAAATGGTCTTTGAATTCATCCATATTCGTTGCTTGTGATTGGTCTATCGCCTCTCTAATCTCATCTTTCCATGAATATTGGGCTGTTGATTTCGTATTAGGGTCAGCAATCGCTTTTTCTGTCTGCGTATAACGTAAGCGTGCTGTGTCCTTTTCTGGCACGCTTAAACCATGTTCCAGGCAAACCTCGTCATTGAAATCTCTGACATTACGTAAGGCTTGTTTATTATTATTAAATTTCTTACCTGTTTCGAGGTCAATTGAATTGATTACAATATGATTGTGTACATGGTCTGTATCGGCATGCGTATAGACCGCTACTTGATGATTCGGTGCGAGCTTTTCAGCGAGTGCTAAGCCTAATTGATTACATTGTTCGGGCGTGACTTCGCCCGGTTGAAACGATTGAATAATGACATGCCCTTGATTCCCATCGGTTTTGCCATATAACTCACGAGTGGCTTTGAAACTCGATTTGGCATAGTCGACATCACAATTTAAACCACTTTTCTCTACGGCTCGTTTCTCAGCGTAATTAATGGCACGTGACGTTGATTTAGTCGCACTTAATTTAGTTGTTGCCATATCTCATCAAGCCTTTCACGTAATTCACTGATATTGCGTTCTAATGCTTCATAGTTCGGTGCTTCATGTTGATGTTGGTTGCAATATTTGGCAATCTGATTGGCATTTGCGCCCAACATACTCAAATCTTTGGCTATCGATTGTCGCGTTTCTTTATCCAATTTCGGTGCGACCAATCGACTGCCCTGTGCCTTTTTCTTAACGAAAGCAGGCACACTCATATTTAAAGTTTCAGCTGACTGTTTCAACTTTAAATATTCGGATTCGCTCACACGAAAACTGATTTGTTTCGGCTCCTTACGGTTGGGTTTATGGTTTCGCCCAACAGTTTCGTCGCTAGCCACAAATGTGTTTTGTTCGCTCATTATTCCCACCACGCTTTCTTCGAAAGATAACTCCTTAATATAATTTTACTTTACAGGGTAAAGCAAAATTAATCAAGTCGTTAAGTGGTTTGGCAAGCATTGGCTTTGCTAGCCACTAAAGTGGTAGCTACGCCTGCTTGTTGGGGATAATCCCCAAGCCCCTTAGGATTTTTTCTAACGAAAAAATAGTGGCTAATTTATAGCCACTATAAACAAGAAAATCACCATCCTAAATAGTAATCACTATCCAACCATTCGGGTCTTTCTAATCCAAAATGTTCTTGTAACATTTTTTCTGCTGTTTTGAAAGCTCCTTCTGTCCAACCTTGATCAGATGAATATGCTTCTCCTACAATATAAATATTTTCGTATTCGTAGGGTTTTCTTATTAATTTCATTGTTTTTTGAACATCTATTCCAGTATGCCAGGCATGATATCCTCCACCAAATGGATCTTTAGACCAATCTTTTACAAGACTGGCATAGGGTTTTGGAATTTTAATATCATGAAGTTCTTCTAATTGATTTATTGATTCTTCAACCATAACATTAGTGACTTCGTCACTATATTTTTCATTGAACAATTCTAAATTATTATTTTTGCTTTTTATTTCATCGTGTTGAATAAATTTATTATCATTGGATCTAATCATAGATTTCCAGAAATTAACAGTTCTCATATCATTATAGCTTGCTAATAAAAGTGAATGTTGATTATCTTCATCTACACCAAAGTAGTAACATTGTCGCATTGGCAAATCGGTAGTAGATTTGCCATAGTAAGAGTTTAAACATTCTCTCCACCATGGATATTCAAAACCTAATAGTAGTTTTAACGAAGGTTCTGCATATACGGTATCTATTAATTTGCTAACCTTTGAATGTGAAGCATCTTTAAAAAAGAAATTATCTTGATCTAGTAATTCCAGTGATCTTTTTGGCATAGCTAATATAATTTCTCTTGTTTTTACTTTCTTTGTTTTTGTTGTATTTACATTAACTAGTTCTAATTCGTAGCTTTCTTTATCTTTAGAGAAAGTTTTTAGTTCAGAGTTTAAATATAATGTTACGTTATCATTTTCAGAGACTCTTTTAGCTAAAGAATAAGCAAGTTGATCATAACCCTCATCTATTGTTTTATATTCTACTCCATCAGTAAAATCTCCAACAATATATGAGAATGCCTCTGAAGAATTCCAACTTAATGTATTAGAGTAATACGAACCTGCATTAGCTAAAAATTCATACCCTTCATTACCTAATTGATCTTTGAGCAAATTCCAAAATCCAATATTATACAATTTCATTTGGTTATAGGGGCTGTTATCTTTGTAATATATTAAATTGCGCTTTATATTGTCCCAATCTTCACTGCTTAATTTAAAACTATAGTTATAATCGTCTTGCTTTTCTATTTTATTATTGTAACTATCATTAAACCAAGGATCATTTAAACATACCTCAGCAATAACTTTGTTAAATAACTGATCTGGGTGATAGCCTTGAAGTTGTTCTGACATAAAATATCTGGTATAAAATTTATCTTGCTTTTTTTGATTTTCTTCCCACTCATTTTCTTTAAAACGTTGACCTCTTAGATAGAAAGTATGGCTTGAGGTTTCTCCAGTTTCAAATTTTTTATTTTTTAATTTAAATATATTCTCTATTAGAGAAGTTGTTATTTTTTGACTTGTTAGATATCTCATTCCACCCAATTCGCCAGTAACATTTGATTCAGGCAGTACAATTGATTCTAATCGTCCACCAATTTTATCATTTAAATCAAATATACCTATTTTTTTGTTATTATATCTATCATCTTCTAGAAATCGATATGCACTATAAATCCCCGATACTCCTGCTCCAACAATTGCAATATCTATATCTAGGTCGTCATTAATTCCATTTATATAATTAATATCATTCATTGTTATTTTAGAAGTCATTTTAAATCCTCACTTTCAATTTTAAAATGACTAATATTATAGTCTGTACGTCCATTTATTAATAGCTGACTGCAAATCTTTCCAAAAGTAGGTGCGAATTTAGCAACCCAACCTCCAGTTTGTACAACAACATTTTTATCATCAGTTATAAAATCTAAATATAATAATTTATTTTTATTTTTAGGTAATCCTAACATACAAGTGCTTTTGAATTTAGCATTACTATCTAAATCAGTCATGTGGTTCTTAACCCATTCTTCAGTCCCTTTGAAATCTTCAGAAGTTGGTTTTTTTCTTTCAGATGGAGAATCATATATTGCAAATGGATAATCAGGAGCCACTCTAATATAATTTTTGTATTTCCAATCCAATTCTGGGAAGCCATAATATAAATTACTATTTTCGTCATTTGGTTGTTGAAAAGCAAACCAAGTAGGATAGTCAATATTAGGATTTGTTTTTTCGAAGTATGCTGAAACCATATCCCAAATATCTAATTTTATTTGCTTATCAAAATGTTTTGTAATGTCATTTACATATGCTCCAGTAGACACAAGTATTTTTTCTGTTGTGAATTCATGTTCTCCTGTTTGAATAGTATATTTTCCATTTTCTTTTTTAATATCTAATACAGGAGTGTTTTCTAACATTTGAACGCCAGCTATAGAAGCTTGACTATAAAAAGTTTTTAATGTTTCTGGTAAATTTATGGCACCACCATCTTTTTGATAAAAGCCGACATAATCATCTGGAAGATTTTTAAATTGATACCAATTTTCAATTTGTGTTTTATTCAAATTGGAATATGGAACTCCTGTTTTATCCATTGTTTTTTCAGCTGGGTTTATACCACCTTCTGTAGTTGGAAGTTTAGGGTCTCCGAACCATAAACTACCTACATGTTCAATTAAACTATTAGTTGTAAATTGTTGAAGTTTTTGCCAGTCTGGAATAGATTGTATTACTAATTCAGTCATATATTTTTCAGTATATTGATATCTAAATTGTCGAGTACTGCCTGCACTACTGCCTTTATCGTTAAAAAATTTATTTTTTTCTAGAACTAAAATATCTTCGCCTTTGACAGTAGAATAGCCATTATAATTTGTCACTAAGTTATAAGCTGTTGATAGACCTACTAAACCGCCACCGATAATTATCAATTTATAATTTTTCTTCATTCTTAAATCCCCTTTGAATTAAAAATTTTTAGTTAATGAAAATTGAATATAGGATAATGACACACTAAAAAATTAATAAATTTTATACGTTTGTCCAGTTTGAGCACCTTCAACACTTTTAATAAATGCATTTGCTACTTTATCAACTGGAACCGCTGTAAATCCTTTGAAGAATTCCCCATATTTATCTAAAGCTTCTTCAACGACATTAGGACTTACATTGTTAATTCTTAAACCATTTTTTAATTCTATAGCTGCTGATGTAACAAATCCTGCAACACCGCCATTTGCCATAGCTGCTGAAGAACCTAATAGAATAGGATCATCCATCATAATTCCGGAAGTTAAAGTAAAGCTACCGTTTTTATTTAAATAGTGTTGACCTATTAAAACAAGGTTTATTTGTCCTAATAATTTACTTTTTATAGCTACATTATTTTCTTCTAAACTAATATCTGATAGAGATTTGAAAGTTGCGCCTCCTGTAGCGCTAACAACAGCATCTATATCTTTAATATCTTTATACATTTGTTCTACTTCTGTTGGAGAGGTAATATCTAATTGATAGTCACCAGATTTACTGCCAACTTCAATAACTTCATGATTATTTTCTTTAAGTTTCTTAGATACACTTTTACCTATTGTGCCAGTAGCACCAATAACTACTATTTTCATTGTAATCCTCCTAATAAATATTGTTATTTTTGTAAGTTTTTAGCAAAAATGAATATATTCGAAAGTTTACTATTAACACTTACATACTTAATGTAACATATACATTTATGAATTTATTCTGTAAAACATAGTATATTCAAGTAATGTTAATATTAAATAAGCTTATACATAAAATATACAAATTAACTACCTATAATGCATGTTATGGCAACAAAAGGGAACTCATTATTGAGTTCCCTTTTGTTATTTATTATTCTAATTCTATTGTTTTAACCTCAGGCACTTCTGGGATAAAAGCATGCTTAATTTTTATATAAAGTTTCGCAGGTTTATCATTTAGATTCACTTGGTAATATCCGATGCCCTCACTTCCTTGATTATCTGATCGTAATTTAATTGATACTTTTTTAGAGTTTCTTAAAATTTGATAAGTTTTATTATTATCTGTTATATCATGTAATTTTTTTGTATCGTGATTTTTTATATAACTATTGATTTGTTTTTCGCTAGAATAGCAAACCCATTTATCGAAAAATAAAAAGTTTAAAAAAATGTAACAAATTATCAAAAAAGCTATTATAACAAATATATATAATGTTCTTTTCATGAATTAACGCCTCTTCTTTAAAAATTTTTTATGATTTATGATAACGTAAAAATGAAAGCTTTTTCTACATAATATAATTATTTTTAAGGAGATGTAAAAATTGAAAAAATTCACAAAAATATTTTTAGCAAGTATTTTAATAACTAGTACAGGGATAGGATCGTTACAATCAAATACTAGTAAGGCAGAAGAAAATACGGCTCCTCAAAATGTTAAATTAGTTGGTACTTATGATGTATCTCAAGTTGATTCAAAAACAATGAAACAATTTAAAGATATTGAGAAAGAAGATAGTAACTTTCATGTTATTAAGAAAGATAATAAAGTTACTATAGAAGATACATTACCAAACCCAGATAAGAAAAATAATACTGCTAATAGAAGTAATGAAAGTGGAACTAAAGTGATTAATTTCTCTGATTTTGTTGGCAGTATGGATGGTAAAGATGATGGAAAAATACCAGAAGGTACTTCACTTTATAGCAAATCATATAAAGGTCAAAAAGATGGACAAAAAGTAAAAAAAGGAACTCACGTTCATTGTAATAGATTTAATGGAACTAAATCGGATCATAGATATTGGTCGAAAAAACATCCTAAAGCATATGCAGATTTTTATAAGAGTGACTGCTGGTACCATGCTAAAGCTTATAAATGTTCTTCTATAGGAAAAATGACTAAGTGCGATGGATTAAATGTGAAGAAAAAAGGTGTTAAAGATTGTTCATCATGGAAAGGGAAACCAAATCATAAAAACTGGCCTAAGACAGCATGGTATAGAAATTAATTATGAATAAGCTATACAAAGTAACTACCTATAATCAGTAATTATGTCAACTTAACACAAAGGGACAAACGCCGTCATTTCAGCGTTTGTCCCTTCGTTTTTGGATTATCGATTATTCATATTTTATACATTCCCTTAACCACGCGTTTTCATGCATTTTCATTAAATAAAATTTTGTATCTTTATTCAGTTATCAATGTCTAAGTGTTGCATACTGTATGCATGTATCATGTATACACGCATACTGTATGCCTGTATACACTTGAAGTTATATATTTAAACACAACTTTAAAAAACTTACTTACATCTATATAATAATCAATGTAAGCAAGTTGGATCGATGGTGGCTAATCTCATGAAAATGGGGTGATGCCTATGGTTTTGGTTTTTGCTCCTAGAAAGGACTAGCATTGTCTGATTATGAAATGCTGATGATTGTATTAACCATCATCGGTTTAGTATTAATTAGAAACGACCAAAAAAAATAGACCATCTCAACTTTGACGAGTAGATGATCTATTGTTAATTTTGATTTCATACGAAAGTCACCGTCTTTTTAACGGGCTTACTAAGGCACGAGTGTTATCAGCACTTGTGTCTTTTTTGTATATGCTAGTTTATAATTCATTTGTTACTTTAAGTATATCTTTCATACTATCTTTTGTAAACTTTTCTATTCTTCCCAATCGACTTCAAGTTGTTTTAAAAAGGCTTCTCGTTCTTTCTCTAATTGTGGATCATACTCATTTTGTGTTTGTTTTTCATATGTGCGTTCTTCCAACCATTTTGGTGTTTTTTCACGACTTACATATTGTCGTGACTTACCTATATTCACCATTTGTGGCTGTCGTTTATTGTGAATACGTTTCTCAGCGTCAAATGTAAACTCTAGCCATTCAATTTTACGTCCTTTTTTCGCTTTTATTTTATTGATATTAAGGTTATTAAAAATAAAGCCTAATTCTTTAATGATAGGGGCTAATACTTTTTGATTAATATTTGTCATACGGTAACTATTAGGAATATCTAGCCGTTCTCTAAAATCATCAATTTTAATTTTTACATAGCCAGTATGTTTATACTGCTTAAGTATTCTGAACATATGCTTAGAATATGTAGATTTAAGGTGTGTCATTTCTCTAAGTTCAAATTTAGTGAAGTTACTAGTTAATGAATTAATAATATGTTCTAAATCTGGATTAACACCAATAGCCACATACTCTTTATCTTTATAAATTTCTACTTTAGTAAAAAGAATAAATTTTCTAATAACATTCTCAGTTTCTTCTCTATATGTTAAAGAGAAAACTTTATCATAGAATTTTTCTAAATCTTGAATAAAAAGCTTTTTATCATGACTATAGTAATTACTTAATTCTTTTAATTCTTCAAATGGCACATTAACAGTCAAATTGCCTTTATCTTTTAATTTATTACACAAAGTAAAAAATAGATTAACTTCAGTATTATTAAATTTTCTCAATGGAACTAAATTCATATCATTTTTATATACTACTGTTTCTCCACTCAACTAACTCCACTCCAATCTAAAAGAAACCTTTATAGAATAAAGATTCCTATTAACTTTAATTGAAAATACTTATAATAACTATTTTATAAACAATAATAACATAAAGAAACCTAATATAAAAAAAGTTCCTTTAGTTTAATGATTGGTTGCCTTTAGTTTAATGATTGGTTGCCTTTAGTTTAATGATTGGTTGCCTTTAGTTTAATGATTGGTTGCCTTTAACATCTCAAATTCGTTGTCACTCTGAGGATCAAATGCCTCCTAAAAAGGTTTTAAAAAGATTTATAAAAAGATATTAAAAAGTTCGGGGCAATTTGCCCCTCACAAATTCAAAAGACAAAAAGGAAACCAACCACACTTGTGGTTGGTTTTTATTATTTAAAAAAGCAATAAGTAATATAACTTTAATGCATTATTCCAATTGCTTTATTGACATTGAGCCTCTGAACCCTTAATAAACCCAAAAACTGTCGACTCGTCGGTTTCATAGCTCACGCTATACCGACATTCGTCGAAACAGTTTAATTAAGGGTTCTTCTCAATGCACAATAAATTTTCTCGGCATAATGGCGTGTGTTACCTTTTATTTCTCTTTTCTGAATAAGGTAAATAAAAGATGATAAACAAAGCACATGCAATGGCTATAAAAGCACCTAAAAAGACCAATTGAGTTTCTCCTTTTCATTTCTAAGCTATTTTAAGCTTGATACAGCTTTTTTATTACCTCAAATGTGGTTTTTATTCAACATTTATATTAAATGCGCTTATACGCGCTTAAAATGGCATATATAAGTCCTCCAAATAAAGCATAAGGCACAAGATAGAAAATAAGTATGAAATAACGCCATGCTGAATGACCTGTTTTCAGGACATAGTTCAGCCATTCATAAAAATGTTGCACACCTAACCAGTCGCCTAAGGGACTTAAGACTAAAAATGCGACCATCACTAAAGCAATAAT
>NZ_JAVFHT010000033.1:0-15267 GCF_031470375.1 Paenibacillus glufosinatiresistens | reverse complement strand
GCGCGGCGCTGGCCGCCGCCGCGCTGGGCTGGGCCGCCGCCGCAGGCGCGGTCCTCCTGCCCGCAGCGGCGCGCGGGCTCGGGCCGTCGTCGACGGCGGCCGCGCGCGGCCTGATCGCCCGCGACGCCTGGCGGCTCGCGGCGGAAGCGCCCTGGCTGGGGCGGGGCGGAGAAGTGTGGCGCGGCGTCTACCGCGCCGTGCAATCTTCGCCCTATGTCGGCAGCCAGGTTCACAGCGGGGTGTTGGATCTGCTCCTGGGCACGGGAGCAGCGGGGCTGGCGGTCGCCGGGGCCGGATTCGCCGCCGCAGCAGGACTTGCTGCGGCAACGCCCCGCTGGCTGGCGCCGCTGATCGTCCTGGCGGCCCACGCTGCCGTCGATTTCGACGGAAGCTTCCTGCTTGTGCCGCTGCTGGCGGTCCTGCCGCCGGTGCTGGCTGCGGCAGAAGAGAGCCGGGCGGAGAACGCCTCGTTCGTCCTGCCCGGCGTCCTGCCGACCATGCTCCCGTCCGGGCCGGCGGAGTATTCCCTCGGGCACAACCCGAAGCGCCCTTGGGTCCGGCGGGCGGGGTATGCGGCCGCCGGGCTCGGCGGAGCCTGTCTGCTGGGCATCGGCATGCTCTCCTTCAGCGCCTGGCGGGGAGAGACCCTCAGCCGGCAGGCCGCCGGGCTGGACGAGGGGGCAGCCCGGGACAGGCTGGTAGCCGCGCTGGAATGGAACCCGCGGGACCCGTCTGCCGCTGCCCGTCTGGCCCGGCTGCTGCCCGCCCGTGAAGGGTTGGCCGTGCTGGAGCGGGGCCTGCGCTATTCGCCGGAGGAACCCCGGCTTCACTGGCTCCGGGCGGTCCTGCTGCTTCGAAGCGCCGCTCCCGAGCCGGCCATTGCCGCGCTGGAGCGAAGCCTGGAGCTGGACCGCTTCAGCGCGGCCAAGCAGACGGAAGCCGCCCGGCTGCTGTTGGAGGCCGGACAGCGCTGCGCCGGACGCGGCGAGTTAGGCGCGGCCCGCCGGTATGCGCAGGCCGGACGGGATGAGCTGCGGCGCTATGCTGCGCTCGCGGCGGATGCGGGCCGTCTGGCCCGCAACGACCGGGCTTTTGCCTGGACGCCGGAAGCGGCCGCCCTCGCCGCCCCGCTGGAGCGGCTGGAACGGTTGACCGCGGCCCGGACGGCGCGGAGCATCCCTTAATTCGGCGCGGAACGCTTGAGCCCGGATGAAGGTTCAGCCGCTGCGCCCTTGCCCGCCAGGCGCCGGAACACGCAAGAACCCGCAGCCGAGGCTGCGGGTTCTTGAAGTACGAGTGCTTGCAGAGGGGGAAGTGCCGAAGGCGCGCTTCCCGAAAGAAAGCCGCCCGGCCGTTCCCTTCCGGCTAAGAATGAAGCCGCCGGTGAAGAAGCCAGGAATAGACGACCGGAACGAGGATGGCAAGCACGAGGCCTGAAGCAAGCAGAACCGGGGAGACCGGTCCGCGCGTCAAGGCGCCGGCGATGACCAGAAGTCCTCCGGCTACCCACATCAGCCCGCCGAGCCGGTGGGTTCTCCGCCAGACTTCGGGCGAAGCCAGCGTCCACGGGGTACGGATACCGAGAAAATAGTTGTCCCGGATTTGAGGCATGTAGTTGCCGACAATAATCAGAAGCACGCCGGCAAAGGCGGTCGCAAGCTTGCCCCCGATCCAGGTCGATCCGAGTCCGTAGCGGACCGTGCCCAGCAGCATCAGATCAAAGAACAGGGAGATCGTCAGCACAATCGCGCCTTGAGCGCCTTCGAACCGCTTGTAATTGTCCCGCTTGGGATCGAGCCTGCGGGTAAAACGGATCAGCAGCGGCAGGAGAGGGCCGAGCAGGCCGGTCATCGCGATAACCGCCGCCTTGTCCATATACCCGTTTACTTCACCGTTCCAGCCAAAATGGGAAGGAAGCTTATCGGGCAGCCGGCTGTAATTCATCAGCGCATAAGCGAGCGTCAGCAGTCCGGCGGCCACCGCAGCCGTCTCCTGCCACTTCCAGTTGATCTTCTTCATTGATCCTGATCCTCCTTAACGGATACGGTCCCGCTTCTGAGATCCAGCAGCCAGCCCAGCACTTCGTCCAGAACGGTCGTGTGCAGCGAATAGACGAGAAACTGGCCTTTTCGTTCATCTTGAACCAGCCCTGCCGACTTCAGCACCTGAAGATGATGGGAAATGCTCGGTTTGCTGATATCAAAGCAGTCGGCGATTTCTCCGGCCGTCCGGTCGCGCTCGCGGAGCAGGCGGATGATCTGGCGGCGGGTCGGATCGGCAAGCGCTTTGAAGGAATCATTCATGGCAAGCGACCTTTCGATATTTAGTCAATTATCTAAATAATACTTTACCGGAAGATGGCTCTGCGGTCAAGTGGATGTGCTAACCTTGCGTATGCTAGAATAGGCTAAGAGAACCGGCCCAGATAGAATCCGGACCAATATGGAGGGAGGAACCCACTTGCATATCCTTTCCGGCATTGTGGAGCAGCTGCTGAGCTGGATCCAGAGCCTTGGCTACTTTGGCATTATGATCGGACTTATGATTGAGATTATTCCCAGCGAGATCGTTCTGGCCTACGGAGGCTATCTGGTGAGCGAACATCAGATCAATTTCTTCGGAGCCGTCCTGTTCGGGACGATCGGCGGCGTGCTTGCCCAGATTTTCATTTACTGGATCGGCCGCTACGGCGGCAGGCCTTTCCTGGAGAAGTACGGCAAGTACATATTTATTCAGAAAAAACATATCGACCATTCCGAGGTTTGGTTCAACAAATACGGAACCGGCGTTATATTTACCGCCCGTTTTATTCCCGTCGTTCGCCATGCGATCTCCGTACCGGCCGGCATCTCGAGGATGCCGCTGAGCAAGTTCGCTCTTCTGACGACGCTCGCGGTAATTCCATGGAGCGCGCTGTTCGTCTACCTCGGCATGACGCTGAAAGACAAGTGGAAGGACATCGACGACGTGGCCTCGAAGTACACGCATGAGCTTCTGTTGGGCGCGCTGGCGCTGATTATCGTATACTTCCTGTTCAAATGGGTTCAATCCAAGAAGAGAAAGGGCGATGCGCAATGAAGCCGAACCTGTCGGCTAAATTTGGAGGGGGTCTGACCCCCCGGCAATTCGTGGAGAGCATGAGCGTCAATCAGCAGGCGTTCGAGAACGGGTACGAGCGCTTCAAGTGGACCGATGAAGACGACAAGGCCTTTTTCGAGAGTCTGAACTACCGCGACGACCTGCGCGCGCTGATCCTGGCCGCAGACTGGTGCGGAGATGTGGTTCGCAATGTCCCGGCCGTCTTCCGGATTCTGGAGACCGCCGGCATTCCGGCCGAAGTGCTGGTGCTGGAAGAACATCAGGATGTGATGGATCACTTTCTGACGATGGGCGGCCGTGCCGTCCCGATCGTCATTATCGCCGATACCGGAGGCTATGTGCTGGGACACTGGGGGCCCCGTCCGCAGCATGTACAGGCGCTAATGAACGAATTCAAGCGGGAGAATCCCGACCGCGAGGCGCCGGGCTACGAGGAGAAGATCACCGCCGTACGCCAGGCGATGGGACAAGCTTACGGGGAAGGAGCGGAATGTCAGGCTGTAATTGCCAAGGAACTGCGCAGCCTGATTTCCGGATTCTAGGCCGATGCTGAATATTCGCACCTTTAACCTGGGCCCGCTCCAGACCAATGCTTATCTGCTGACAGGTGCGGATCCGTCCACGGGCATTGTCATTGATCCCGGCATGAACCCCGCTGCCTTGATCCGGGCCATCGAAGAGATCGACATTGAGGCGATTCTGCTGACCCATGCGCATTTTGACCATATGGGCGGCGTCGACGAAATCCGCAAGCTCAAGAACTGCCCCGTCTATCTGCATCCGCTGGAGAGCGAGTGGCTGGGGAACCCCAAGCTCAACGGTTCGCTCATGTGGCCGAGCGTGTCGCCGCCGCTTGTCACCGATCCGGCCGAATACGATTTGGCCGAGGGCCAGACGCTGTCGTTCATCGGCCATACGTTTAAGGTCTATCACACGCCCGGCCATTCGCCCGGAAGCGTCAGCTTCCTGTGCGGACAGGATTTGTTCTCCGGCGATGTGCTGTTCCGGCTCGGCGTCGGACGGACCGACCTGACGGGCGGAAGAGAGCGGGACCTGTTCGATTCGATCCGCGGCAAGCTGTACCGGATGGACGACGAGGTTACGGTCTATCCCGGGCATGGCCCGCGGACGTCTATCGGATTCGAGAAAGCGCGCAACCCCTACGTGCCGGCTCATTAATTGACTTTTTTGCAGGCCGGACTGGACAAGAAACGACAAAGTTGCTACAATGACGTTAATTAAATGTAACATTTACCGATGCGAAGCACGCAGACTGAGGACTGGATCCCGGTTTGCGTTCTTTTTTTGGTGTAATTTGATGGAGGACAGAGCGAGTGGAGAGCAAGGAGACAGACAAGAGAGTGACGGGAAGAGCCGGGGGAATCCGGTTGGAAGAGCCGGCCGGAGATTCGGGCGAATCCGGCTGCAAGGAGAAGCATTATTCGGCTGACGCCATCGGCGGCAGCGAGGAGCGCAGAGTTCCGTTCTGGACCTTTCCTTACGGAAGGGGCCGGTTTCAGCCTTGGCGAAGACGCCTCTGGGAACTGGAGAGCCAGTGAAGGAAGCGGCTTTAATTTCTTTTGCAAGAATTTATGAATTTGCATAAAACAGCGCAGCGCATGTTGTAGACAGGGCTATTAATTTTTAGTAGACTGTTGAAAAAGCACATCATGACAGAGTTAGGCACAGGAGGTAGGGCGATGCTGCGTTTAGGGGAGAAGATCGTCATAGTCGCGGATGCATTCGAGCAGAATCTTCCTATCGGAGATTATGGCTATGTCATTGCCTATGACCGCAATCCGGACAATGCGTTCGATTATGTGGTGCGCGTGCCGGCCGCGAACCGGAACTTCTATGTGACCCTGGAGGACGTTGAGACCGAAGCGGATCTGATGATGGAGGAAGCAGAGAGAGCCACGCGGGAAGCGCTGATTGACTACGCTCTGTCCACACATAACGAGAAGCTGTTCCATCAGTTGATGAACGGGGAGTCCGAAGAAGCCGGACAGACAGAGAAGACAACTGCAGACAACATGTCCCAGGCGGAATTCATCAAGCAGGTGAATTTGAGGGCCTGGATTTAATGAAGCCGGCGCATGCCGGCTTTTTTTATGCCGTGAGAAGAGATTTCGCTCCGCTCCGTACTCCTTCACCGCATTGAATTGTCCCCGCTTCTACAATATAATTAAGAGCGTTATCCGGGCATATAAGCCCTTATACGGGAGGGACCTGAACATGAGCATTACCGTCAAGGACGTTCGGCATGTGGCCAAGCTGGCCCGGCTGGAGTTGAGCCCGGAGGAAGAGTCCGTGTTTACGGAACAACTGAACGCCATTCTACAGTACGCCGAGAAATTGAATGAACTGGATACCGACGAAGTGGAACCGACCACCCATGTGCTGCATGTCAGCAATGTGATGCGGGAAGATGCGGTCCGGGACAGTCTGCCCGTTGAAGAAGTTCTGCTGAACGCTCCGGACGAAGAAGACGGACAGTTCAAAGTTCCGGCTGTCCTGGAGTAGAATCTTCTGAAATTCCATATTTATTCCGGCGGGTTACCGCCATTACAGTAGGGAGATGAAGTCTTGAGCCTGTTACAACACCGGTTGCCGGAAATACATAATCTGCTTCACCGCCGGGAGATCTCGGTCCTGGAGCTGACCGAGGCTTCCCTGGCTGCCATTGCGCGCCTCGACGGCGATATTCACGCCTTTTTGACCTTGAACGAAGAAGGAGCCCGCCAGACCGCGCGCGTCCTGGACGATCGCCTGGCCGCCGGCGGAGAGAGAGGGCTGCTCTTTGGCCTTCCGGCGGGAGTCAAGGACAACATCGTCACCAAGGGTCTGCGCACGACCTGCGCCAGCCAATTTCTCTCCAACTACCAGCCGATCTACGACGCCACCGCCGCTGTCAAGCTGCGCGGCGCCGATGCGGTAACGGTCGGCAAGCTGAACATGGACGAATTCGCCATGGGCGGCTCGAACGAGAACTCCAGCTTCGGCCCGGTTCGCAATCCGTGGAACCTGGAGTATGTGCCGGGAGGCTCAAGCGGCGGTTCCGCCGCCGCCGTTGCTGCGGGTGAAGTGTTCTTTGCCCTTGGCTCGGATACCGGCGGATCCATTCGCCAGCCGGCCTCTTACTGCGGCGTGGTCGGTCTCAAGCCGACCTACGGCCTGGTCTCGCGCTACGGGCTCGTTGCCTTCGCCTCATCCCTGGATCAGATCGGTCCGGTCACGCGCAACGTCGAGGACTCGGCTTACGTGCTGCAGGCGATAGCGGGGTACGACCCGCAGGATTCCACGTCGGCCAAGGTTGAGATTCCCGATTATGCTTCCGCGCTCACAGGTGATGTCCGCGGCCTGCGCATCGCGGTCCCGAAGGAATATATCGGTGAAGGCGTCGATCCGGAAGTCCGCAGCACGGTGCTGGCGGCGCTGGCCGAACTGGAGAAGCTGGGAGCCGTATGGGAAGAAGTCTCGCTTCCGCACACGGAGTATGCAGTTGCGGCTTACTACCTCCTGTCCTCTTCGGAAGCATCCTCCAATCTCGCCCGGTTCGACGGCGTGCGCTACGGCGTACGGGCCGACGACGGCGGGGGGCTGCTCGAATTGTACAAGCAGTCCCGCAGCCGCGGCTTCGGTCCCGAAGTGAAGCGGCGGATTATGCTCGGAACCTACGCGCTGAGCTCGGGTTACTATGATGCTTACTATTTGAAGGCACAGAAGGTCCGGACGCTGATCAAGCGGGACTTCGACGAAGTCTTCGCCCGGTTCGACGTTATCGCCGGGCCGACCGCGCCGACGACGGCCTTCCGGCTGGGCACGCAGACTGAAGATCCGCTGACCATGTACCTGAATGATATTCTGACCATTCCGGTCAGCCTCGCGGGCATCCCGGCGATCAGCGTCCCTTGCGGATTCTCGGCGGGCCTTCCGGTGGGACTGCAGATCATCGGCCAAGAGTTCGACGAGAGCACGGTGCTGCGCGTCGCTCACGCTTTTGAGCAGAACACCGACCATCACAAGCAGCGTCCGCAGAGCTAGGGCGAGGAAGAAGGAGGGAACCACGACAATGCCATTATCCCACTACGAAACAGTCATCGGCCTGGAGGTGCATGTCGAGCTGCATACGAAGTCCAAAATCTTCTGCGGCTGCTCGACCGAATTCGGCGCCCCGCCCAATACCCATACCTGCCCCGTCTGTCTGGGACATCCCGGCGTGCTGCCGGTGCTCAACCGGCAGGCGGTGAACTACGCCATGAAGGCGGCGATGGCTCTGAATTGCACCATCGCCGACGTCAGCAAGTTCGACCGGAAGAATTATTTCTATCCCGACTCGCCCAAGGCCTATCAGATCTCCCAGTACGACCAGCCGATCGGCGAGAACGGATGGATCGACATCGAAGTGGACGGCGTCACGAAGCGGATCGGGATTACGCGTCTCCATCTGGAAGAAGACGCCGGGAAGCTGACCCATGTAGACGGCGGCTACGCTTCGCTCGTCGATTTTAACCGGGTGGGTACGCCTCTGATCGAGATCGTGTCGGAGCCGGACCTTCGTTCACCCGAAGAGGCGAGAGCCTACCTGGAGAAGATCCGTGCCATCATGCAGTACTGCGACGTCTCGGATGTCAAGATGGAAGAAGGCTCCATGCGGTGCGACGCCAACATTTCCCTGCGCCCGGCGGGCCAGGAGAAATTCGGCATCCGCGCGGAGCTGAAGAACATGAACTCCTTCCGCGGCGTCCTGCGCGGACTGGAATACGAACAATACCGCCAGGCCGATATTCTGGACGACGGGGGGACGGTTGAGCAGGAGACGCGGCGCTGGGACGAGGCCCAGGGCAAGACCTTCCCGATGCGCGGCAAGGAAGAGGCGCATGATTACCGCTACTTCCCCGATCCCGATCTGGTGGTGCTTCATATCGGAGAGGACTGGAAGGAAGAGATCCGGGCCTCGATTCCGGAGCTGCCCGATGCGCGCCGTCAGCGGTATGCCGAGGAGTTCGGACTGCCGGCATACGATGCCGGCGTACTCACGGCATCCAAGCCGCTGGCCGACTTTTTTGAAGAGAGTCTGAAGTACACGGCTGACGCCAAGGCGGTCGCCAACTGGATGATGGGCGATCTGCTCGGCTTCCTGAATGCGAACAATTTGGAACTGTCCGAAGTGCGCATCACGCCGCAAGGTCTTGGAGAAATGGTCGGATTGATCGGGAAAGGCACCATCTCCAGCAAGATCGCCAAGACGGTCTTCAAGGCCATGCTCGAATCCGGCAAGCTGCCGGGAGTCATCGTCGAAGAGCAGGGATTGGTCCAGATCAGCGACGAAGGCGCAATCAAGCAGATCGTAGAGACAGTGGTCGCTAATCATCCCCAATCGGTGGAGGATTATAGAGCCGGCAAGCAGAAGGCGATCGGCTTTCTCGTCGGCCAGGTTATGAAAGAGAGCAAGGGCAAAGCCAACCCCGGTCTGGTTAACCAGCTTTTGGCCGAGATTCTGAACGTGTAATCCCGCCGGCCGGAAGCTGTTCCGGCCGCGGTTCATACTGTGCACGAGGCTTGTCGGCAGCGGCAGGCCTTTGGCAATATCGGGGGAGAACGATGAACGTCAAAGGCAGGATCGAACCATTGGATCTGGAAGACAGCGAACTGCTGTCCGAGCTGTGGCTGCTTCAGCATCAAGCGTATCGTCTGGAGGCGGAACGCATCGGTTTTCACGAAATTCCTCCGCTTCTGGAGACCCGGGATATGCTCCGCCGCTGCGGCGAGCGCTTCTACGGATACCTGGGTGAAGAGGGTGAACTGCTGGGAGCCGTTGCGGTAGAGGCGGATCAGGAAGAAGGCATCGCAACCGTTAGCCGCATGATGGTGCGCCCTGACCATTTTCGCCTCGGCATTGCGGGCAGACTGCTGGAATATGTCTTTGCCGCTTATCCGGACGCCATCAGGTATACGGTATCTACGGGGAAAAACAACGAACCTGCGGTTGCCCTGTACCGAAAACACGGCTTCTCGCCGGTCTCTTCGCAGAGCATCGCGCCCGGGGTCGAACTGCTGGAATTTCATCGCGGCGGCAGTCAGCCGGGCTGAAGCAGCCTAACGGACGACGGCGCAACGAAAAGAGGGGAATATCCATGAAACAGGATAGCCGCACATGGCTGTCTCCGGAAGAAAGAGCCTATTTTGAGGAGAGCCGCAGGGCTGGCGGAGGGCTCGGCGGAGAACCGGAAGAGACCGTTGATTCCGATGAAGAGCCGGTCATCCCGCCGAGGCCCAAACAAAGACGGTACAAACGCAAATTTACAGCCGGCCTGCTGGCCGCCCTTATCCCCGGCACCGGTCATTTGTACTTTGGATTGATTCGCAAGGGGATTTCTATTGTTTTCTTGATCATTCTGGATATTGCAGCGCTTCTGTACTTCTCGTCCATCGGAATCCAGATCAATGTCCCGCTGCTTATTCTGCTCGGACTTCTGATACCGGTGATCTATTTCTATAATGTGTACGACGCGCTTCAGACGGCGGACCGGTTAATTCGGCATCATCTGTATCCGCCGCCGGCGCCTTCTCCCGAGGAAGAGCTGGCCTCGCCGCCCCGGCGGCGCTCCATGCGGGAGCCGGATATCCGGTTCGGCCTCCTTCTTGTAATGGGAGGGGCGCTGCTTGCCTTATTTACGGTCCGTCCGCTCTGGCTGCGTACGTTTGTGGATCATCAGGCTGCGGTAGGCGCGGGAGCGGCGCTGCTTATTGGAGCGCTGCTGACAGCGGTGTGCGAAATTGCCCGCAGAAGCCGGCCGATGGAAAAAGACACCGGCAGATGGCCTGCGGGACGATTTACCGCGGCCGCCGTTCTGGCCGGCGTCGGCTATTTGCTTCTCGAGGATTGGCGCAGCGGTTCGGATGATCTGCTGCTGCTTTTGAAGTGGTGGCCTGTCATTCCCGTGCTCTGGGGTATGGAATATCTGGCGACTTGCCTGACAGCACGCAGGCATGGCAGACGGGAACGCGGCGTCCGAACCCGGCCCGACCTGAAAGGGGTGTTTCTCTCCGTTTTACTCGGAGCATCCGTATTCGTGGTGGCGGAGCAGGAGCATTATCTCCACCTCTGGAACAAGGTCAGCCTTAACCTGACGGCGGCAGCCGCCGAGTACGGAGAAGCTCAGGGAAGCCGGTTCGTTAAGCCGGCGCTTAGAGTTCCGGTTGAGCTCAACACGGCCAAATTGGCGGTGGAATCCGTCAATGGCGATATCCTGATCCACCGAAGCGCAGTCAAGGACATCGAAATCACGGCCACGGTATGGGTGGATCAACTGGAGGGAGCCCAGGCGGAAGCCATAGCGGAGCAGTCTTTTCTTCAGGTGGACCCCGGTCCGACCATTGGCATTGTTCCGAAGCTGAAGACCTACGGGGAATCCGGCAAGCGCCAGCCCCGGATGGACCTGGACATTGCCGTCCCGGATACCCGGCGCTTTAACCTCGAGCTCGAGACGATGAACGGCGACATTACGCTACAGAATGTAGAGGCGATTCGGGAGATTTCACTGGCGACCGGGAACGGAAAGCTGATTCTGAACCGGGTATTCGGCGAAGTGAAGGGCAAGACGCTGAACGGGGAAGTGCGCGCGCGTGAGGTTCAGGGTAACGTTGAACTGACGAGCGGCGGCGGCGCCATGTATGCCTGGGATATCAACGGGGGACTGAAACTGACAACAGCGGTGGGAAGCATCGGCGTCGAGCGGTCCGGCTCCGAAGTCGAGCTTTCGACGAAGAACGGTGACATCCGGCTGGATGGGGCGCGGGCCGCGCTGAAGGCCGAGACGCTGAACGGCGCCGTTGACATTGCTGCGCCGGTTGTAGGCGGAGACTGGTCTGTATACAGCGCGGTTGGAGATATTCGCTTGCGTCTGCCAGCAGACGGCAACTATGAACTGCAAGGTTCAAGCGGCTACGGCAATATCGAATCAACTCTCCCAGGCCTCAAAATCGAGAAGAAGACGATCACCGGCAAGCTAGGCACAGGCGAGTTTCACCTCTCCGTCGAAGGCAACAGCAATCTAAATGTGAGGACATATTGAATTATGGAATTTTTTTTATATAATAATTAATATAATCTGTTGGCCGCGTTGACAAGGTCAAAAGCGCGGTTTTACAATGACAATAAGCATAGGATCGTCTGTCTGTCCTGTGCGTACCAAAGGCGGTGACATGATGGGTAACGGCGTACAGCACGCACTGGAACAACTGAAAACAACCGGAGTCCGTATAACGCCTCAGCGTCATGCAATTCTCACTTATCTGATGGAAGCCATGAATCATCCGACCGCGGACGACATTTACCGGGCTTTGGAACCCCAGTTTCCGAGCATGAGCGTTGCCACGGTGTATAACAATCTGAAGATGTTCATGGAAGCGGGCATGGTTCGCGAACTGACGTACGGCGATAATTCCAGCCGGTTCGATGCCAACGTGTCCGACCACTACCATGTCATTTGTCAGGAATGCGGGAAGATTGAGGACTTCAGCTATCCGTCCCTGCACGAAGTCGAACATCAGGCTGAAACGTCAACGGGCTTCAAAGTCAAAAGTCTTCGTATGGAGCTCTACGGCATTTGTGAATGCTGCCAGGCCAAGCATGTAGCGGCCGGTCTAAATTAAGGCGCCGGCTGCTGCTGCGGCCCTCTATACCGTTAAGAAATTTGCAACGTGCGGATTCCGAATACAAGCGGATGACTCACGTTTTCTTTTTATTATTTATTATTCCAGACATGGAGGCCTTATCTTGAACAGAATACGCAGACGCCGGCGTGCCGCCAGACGCGGCCGCCTCTTTCGCCGATTGGCGGGTCTTGTTCTCATCGCAACGGCAGTCTATGCGGTGATCTTTTTCGTGCTGCCCAGCCGCCTGCATACCGATCCGGATTGGAAGGGAGAGAAGAAGCCGATCTTCGTGCAGGGCGAACCGACCGGATACAGCGCTGCGGGCACGGGAGAGAACTTGCTGCTTCCCCTTCCCCTGCTGCAAAAAATCGTGGATCCCTCGATCCGGTACGAATCCGGGACCCAGTCGGTCATTCTGACCACCGCCAGCGATCTGCTGTATATGCAGGCGGAGCAGACGGAAGCCAGTCTCAACAACAAGCCGCTGCAGCTTCGTCTGGCCCCCGAACAAAAAGGAGATACCACCTATCTGCCTGCTGAACCGCTGAAGATGCTGTACGGCCTGGATCTGCATGAAGATGCCGGAACAGGCGCAGTGCTGCTCATGCTGGCGGGAGAGAGCGTTCCGCTCGGGCAAGTCAAGGGACCCGAAGGGGGCAAGAGCGCCGCGCTGCGCAGCGGACCCTCCATTCGTGACAAGGTTCTTGCGGACATGCCTCCGGGAACGAGGCTGCGCATCTGGAGAGAGGAAGGGAACTGGCTCTTCGCCCAAATGGATAACGGCTATTCCGGCTATATTCAAGCCGAGAAAGTCAAGGACGCCGGGACCAAGACGGTTCAGGCCAAGCCGCCTGCTCCCACTCATGCCGAAAGAAGCTGGACCGGCAAGAAGATCAATCTGACCTGGGAAGCCGTATACGACCGCCAAGCGGTACTCTCCTCGCTGGATGGACTGACAGGCGTGAACGTCGTCAGCCCTACCTGGTTTGAGATTGTTGACGGACACGGGAATGTGCGCAGCAAGGCGGATTCGGCCTATGTAGAGAAAGCGCAGAGCAAGGGAATCGAAGTGTGGGGGCTCATGAGCAACGGGTTCGAACCTGACATTACCTCCCAAGCCCTTGCTTCTTATGAGAACCGCATGAACGCGATTGTGCAGATGCTGAAATACGCCGAGCTTTATCATTTGGACGGCATTAACATTGACTTCGAGAATGTATACACCGAGGATGGCGGCAATGTCACCCAATTTATGCGGGAGCTCAAGCCGCTGGCGGAGGCCCGGAATCTGATTGTGTCAATGGATGTATCGCCTAAATCCGGCAGCGAAATGTGGTCCCGCTTCCTCGATCGCCGTGCGCTTGGTCCTCTGGTCGATTTTATGATGGTAATGGCCTACGACGAGCACTGGGCGTCAAGTCCGGAGGCCGGGTCGGTTGCCTCGCTGCCTTGGGCGCAGAATGCGGTGGAACGGATTCTGGAGGAGGATGGAGTCCCTGCCGACAAGCTGGTACTGGGCATCCCGCTCTATACCCGGATTTGGAGCGAGACTACGAAGGACGGGAAGAATAAGGTCAGTTCCAAGGCAGTCGGAATGAAGACAGTGGAGGATATTCTGTCCGAGAAGAAGCTCACCCCGAAGTTCGCTGCCGACGCAGGCCAGAATTACGTGGAATACAAGGAGAAAGGTGTGCTCCAGCGGATATGGATAGAAGACAAAGTCTCGTTGGAAGCCCGGGTGAATATGGCCCGATCTCTGAATCTCGCGGGAGTCGCATCTTGGAACCGCAATTTTGCTAACCGTGCCGCCTGGGAAACGCTGAGCGGAATACACGACTGACCGTGTGGCTTATTTATCTCAAAAAGAGCCCGATTCAGCCGCCCGGCGGCGAATCGGGCTTCTTCCGGGTAACAGGCGGGCGTCCATATAGACCCGGACAGCCTTAAATATAGTTCAATCGGCCAGAAGGAACTGATTTCAATACGTAGAATTAGTAGCATAAGTTATTGATAATTGGGTCAATCAACCAGTCTGCGCCGACGCAAATTCGCCAATTTCGATGGAGGGTACAATGGAACTGTCCAATTTGACTTGGCTGAGCGGGGAAGCTTTTGATGAGAACGCATTGGGAGCCGCCCTGCTTCGCCGCCAAGGAAGCTCGTCGTCTCAAAGTGCGCTTTTGCATGATTTTGATATGGTTATACTTGTTCTGCATGAGGAACTGGAGGAGGGCTGTCAGATTCAAGACAGTCTGACCGGGGAGATTCGCTCGCAGATCCTGCATGTGGACCTGGACAGCCTTCAGCGTTCGGTCATTACCGGGGACAACAACGAACGTATTTCCTGTATCCTTGATGGGGATATTATATGGGATCCGCAAGGAGTTCTGGAGCAGATCCGGCAGGAAATCATCCGGTTCAGCAAGCCGCTCCGCGACCGGATTCTTTTTGTGGAGTTCGCCCGGCTGCTCCATATGTACGTCAAATCCAAGAGATACATTCAGGCAGGCTGCATTATGGATGCGTATAACTGCATTCTGGTGGCGCTCTATCACTGGGCGCGGCTGGAGGTAACCGAGCAGGGACGCTATCCCGAGCCTGCGGTCTGGGAGCAGGTGAAGGAGCTGAACTCATCTGTCTATAAAATGTACGAGGAGCTGACCGTGAGCGGGGAGACCTTGGAGCAGCGCATTCAGCTTGCGCAGCTGGCCTGCGAGTTCTCGATGATGTCGCAAATGGGACAGTCCTGCTCTTTTCTGCTGAATTGGATGAAGGAGCGGGGCGAGACGTGGAGCGTACAGGAACTGTTGAAGCATTCCGATTTTCAGCCCGTCGCTCTGGAGCTTTCGCTGGTTCTCCGCAAGTTGGCTTCGCGCGCCTTGGTCCAGGAGGTTGCATCATGGAAGGAGGGGGGGAGCTGCGCCGTCCAGTACGCGGTCTGTTAGATAAAGACAGAGTAAGACGGCGGACCGGAGGAAGGTGTGCAGAAAGGGTTGACTCTCTGTGCAGCGGTATGATACATTATAACTCGTCCCTTTGAGTCATTTAGAAAAGAAGGGGCGGCGAGCAGCCTCGGATCAATAACTTCAAAAAAAGTTGTTGACTAAACGAGAAGGACTGTGATATATTATAAAGGTCGCTGCGACGCGGTGAACAACTGAAAGCAGATGGCTTGATCTTTGAAAACTGAACAACGAGTGAGTATTAATTGAGAGTAACATCTCGTCAGATTCATCTTATGAGCAAGTCAAACGAACTTGTTCGTCCAAAAGGATCGGCTCAGCCGAGATCGATGTCTTTCGGACGTTCAGCTCGACGAAGGTCGAGCCTTTTATGGAGAGTTTGATCCTGGCTCAGGACGAACGCTGGCGGCGTGCCTAATACATGCAAGTCGAGCGGATTCATTCAGAGAGCTTGCTCTTTGGATGAGTTAGCGGCGGACGGGTGAGTAACACGTAGGCAACCTGCCCTTCGGACCGGGATAACTACCGGAAACGGTAGCTAATA
>NZ_JAVFHT010000032.1:0-19545 GCF_031470375.1 Paenibacillus glufosinatiresistens | reverse complement strand
CTCAAAACGGAAGGACTCTATCCTTATGATATCCGAAAAATGGCTGAGGCACAAAGAAGAATCGAGAAATACATACGATTTTACAACCGAAGACGACCACAGCGTAAATTAAACAAACTGACGCCAGTAGAGTACCGGCGCCAGCTTGGAGCCTAGGTGTTTTTTTCAATGTCCACTAAATGGGGTCTTGACCAATCTTACGACAGGTTCCATTCTCTTGAAGGTGTTTTGATTTGTCTCACATTATGGGGGCAATTCCTTTTAGACGGTGAGTTCTTTGTTTACATCTGAAGACACTTAATAGAAGCGGTATCAAATCATATTTAATGCTTTCCAAAGACCTCTGTGGATAATAAATCTATCTTCTAGCATAATTTTCTCATGTGATTCTCTATACTTATAGACTGGAATTGCATGTTCTCCTCTCCTTCTTAACTGACCTATATAACCACCATCAAACAACATTTCAAGTATCATTTTTGAATCTTCTTTTTTGAATTGAGGATCTTCGTTGAACTCAGAAAGCCACTGACCATGTGTGAAAGTCCTATTTCTTCCTAATCTGGATAATAGCCCAGGAATTGCATTTATAGAAGAATCAGAAATGAAACCTGCCAACTCGTTTTTCATTTCTTCTAGGAAATAGTTTTCTGAGTATTTAGAAAGTACATTGAGGAATTCATTTTGACTTAAGCAAGTATTCTCAGGATAATTTATTTGGCACTCTATCAAGAATTGTAGGACATCTCGAGGTTTATTTAATGTATGTTCTATTACAAAGCTTAATGAGTCTCGTTCCGTTCTCGCAAATTCGACTTTCTCAGGAAACAAATTATGCCATAGCTCGTCAATCGTACATTCCATTTTCTCCTCAGCTGTAAGAAACCTTAGTTTAATTAATTCATATAGATCGGACTCAAAAGGATTATCGAAGTTAAAATTCCAATCAATTGAAATTTGTGAATCACGTTTTACTTTGTTTAAATCTGGATCATTAAAGGTAGTATATATATCAGTTCTTGCAAGAACAATAATTTTAATCGGTAGCTTGAAATCTATTAATTCATTATTTAATGTGGCAGCTGCGCGAATTAAGCCAGCAACTATATCAAGCTGCCTAGATTTTCCTCTAAGAGAATCGTCAAGACCGTCAATAATAATAAACACCTTATTATTACCCAAATATATTTCTTCCAGTATCTCTAATAGTGTTTCTGTAATTTCAGCGGGATTTGAAAGTATAGTTTCTTGTTCTTTTGCAACTTCGCCACTTAAGAAATCTGATAAATATGGAATTGATATATTAAATCCATTTTTGGATACTTTTCTTATTACTTTAGATAATTTCTCATTCGGCAAAATTCCGTTATCTTTCAGAGATTTCAAAATTTTTTGAAACCGCTCATGTTCAAGCGCTAGGTTATTCTTATCTATTACAGAAAATATTTTAAGTAGAAGTATCATTTTCCAACTTATGGAATAACGAGCAGCACCGCTTTGGTTGCTACTACTTAATCTCGAAAAAGTATTGAATTCAAAATCTGATAAATCGACTTTCTCGCTTACAATCTCTTGATCTTGACTAGAAAGTCTTTGAATTTTAGCGCCATACGCAGATTTCCCAACACCTTTTCTACCTAAAACGATAAATTTATACCCCTTTATTAATTCTTCAACAACCTTTTTTCGATCGTAAAAAGCGACATCAAATAAATAAGGAGATCTTCTTAATTCTGTATCGGCATCAGCGTAACCAAAATTAAAATCTGAAAAAGTCACAGCCATTCTATTTCCCCCAAATATCATTTATGAAATTATCTCCAAGAAATTATAGCATATTATATCAAATCTTGTCTTTGATTCATCTGGGTTAATTTCCATAATTTATATTAAATTACAGTTATCAATGGATATCAAACCAATTCAACAGCCAACACGAGTTCGACTATTGAATTACCGCTGCGACAAACAAAAATACACCTGGGGATTCGGGGGACTCAAGCTTAAGTCCTCGAAATGGGCCATTCTTGAGCAGGATGGAAACCTGATGGAACTTGTTAATCACTTTTGGAAAGAGTGGTGCCTGTCGGGTTACCGCCGCGTAGACGAGAGTGTCCCAGATATAGAGGCCTACCCAGAACATGATATGGCAAACCCAACTTCAAGTTCGAGCTTTGGTTTCGGTAATTAAAGAATAAAGCACAAATCTCGCTTTGCTAAACTAACAGCAAGGATAGTTGAACAATGCGAATAAGAGAAAGGGCCATTCAGCGGATGGCCATAAATCTTGCCGTTAAAGACACCGTACCACAAATGACGCAAATTTAACGATTGAAATATCCCTCTCCACAACTTCAATTTTCCGCCTACTCCACAATTTACAAATTCGGGGCGTTTCCCACCTTTTGGGGATTTCATCTCTAAAACCTTGTTTACTTTTATTACACTAATGTTATAATACACCTATGAAATATAATTTATGAGGTGTTCCTCCATGCACCAACTTTCAAATGTTGAATTTATGCTGCTGCAAATTATCGCAGAATGCAATCAAGCGTCAGGGTACGACATTAACAAGATAATTGATCAACGCGGCTATCGGGAATGGGTGGATATCGGCACGACCTCGATTTACGCGGGACTGAAGAAATTGAACAAGAAAGGTTTGATCGAGTCCGAAGCAGCAGGCGAGAAGTCAGGCAAGGGACCTATGCCGATCCGATATGTCGTAACGGAAGTTGGCAGGACAACCCTGAGGAATGAAATCATCGTCTGCCTATCATCTTCGCGAGAGCGTGATAAACGATTCGATCTCGGTCTTGCCGCATTATCCTTTATCGATAAGAATGAAGCAGTTGAAGCTATGCGGAAGCGGCTGGATTTTCTTGGGGAGGCTTCGGAAAATATAAGGCAGAAGTATGAAGCGCAAGGGAACATTCGATTGCCGCTGCATGTAAGGATGCTTTTCCTCCATCCAATGAGTCTTATCGAGAGTGAACAAGTATTCGTTTCGAACCTAATCAATGAATTGTTGGAGGAGACGAAAGATCATGCCTACTATCATTGAAGGGTTCCGCCCTTTTCAAGGGGAGCACTGCGAGACGACAACAATGGGCAATTTACTTCACTTTGCGGGAGTTCAACTATCGGAGCCAATGTTATTCGGTCTGGGCCAAGGGTTGGGATTCATTTATTGGGATTCCAAGCGGATGGACTTCCCTTTTATTGGGGGAAGGGTGAAGCCGGATGAATTAACGGACTGCCTGGCATCCCGACTCAACTTATCCATCAAGGCGCAAGAAACCTCGTCTGTTGAAAAAGCGTGGCAGAACGTACGAAGGTTCATCGAAGGCGGAATTCCGGTAGGGCTGAAGCTAGACTCCTACTATTTGGATTATTTCACGAACAAAGTGCACTTTGCCGCCCATTATGCGGTCATATATGGCATGGATGAAGAATACGCCTACATGGCGGATACTAGACAACAGGGGGGACTTGTGAAGACAAGTATGGCCCATTTGGCTATGGCCAGAAACGCAAAGGGGCCCATGAGCTCCAGGAATCGTTCCTTTACAATCGATCCGATAGGCACCCTTCCGCCGCTTATCCCTGCTATCCGATCATCCTTAACCAAGAATGCACAGGATTATTTGAATCCGCCTATTCGCAATATGGGGAATAAAGGCATTGTGAAAATGAGCCGTGAAATCCTGAAGTGGCCTTCTCGCAGCAACAATTTTGAGCATGATCTATGCTTAACTGCATTATTAATGGAAAGAGCGGGGACCGGCGGCGCTCTGTTTCGAAATTTATATCGAGATTTTCTAAAAGAATGTGTGGATCTGTTCGGAGACCCACAAGTAGAACAGGCATACTTGGCGTTTACAGAGATCGCTCCTATGTGGGTTACCGTATCTTCTTTGATCGACCTGGTAGGAAGGACGGGAGACCATCAGGAGTTAATCCGGATTTCCAAGCTTTTACTCGAGATTGCCGATAAAGAACGTATAGCGATGGAGTATTTGGTACATCTGCGTAATGACCCTCTGGCCACAAGTTCATAGGATGGAGACTGCCGCGAACATGGTGGCTGCTCCAAGTGAAGTAATCCGTAAGGGAGCCGTCCCAGTCATCGACTTAAGGACGGCTCCCTTTGACTTATCAATCTACCTGGCCCCTATTGCTTGTTGCGAAGTTTCGCGACTTCGGGTTCAATTTCGGATACAAGCTTTTCGAGTATTCGATTAAACTGTTGTTTTTCCTCTATGGTTAGAACATTTGAGAATGCAGGCTGAAAATCTCCGTTTTGATTTAATACCACTTTGCCGGCTTTAGTTAGCGTAATCATCATCACGCGTTGATCCTCTTCCGATTTATATCGCTCGATAAGCCCCTTTTTTTCCAGCTTTTTAATCATTTCAGAAGCAGATTGCGGGCGCATCTCTAATTGACTGACTAATTCTTTTTGAGAAAGATGTGGTGTTTGACGAAGAATGCCTAATATTTTTCCTTGCCCTCGATTTTGGATCGTATACACGTTGCCTTTAATCATGCTTTCTTTTAAGAACATGGTGAGTAAATCATAATATTTCATGAAATTCGTAGTGATATCGATATTCAGCTGTTTTTCATCCATACCCATTTCCCCTTATGAGTTCTCCGTCCCCCTCTATTTTATCAGGTCACCGAAGTAATTCAAATTAGGGTGTTGACAATTTAATAAGGGTACCTTATTTTATTAGTAAGGTATCCTTATTAAATAGGCAAAGGAGAACACAGAATGACAGAGCTGGCCGTTTCCACTCAAGGGCTCGTTAAAGAATTTCCTAACAAGCGAGCAGTCGATGGTATTTCTTTGGATATTAAGAAAGGAGAGATCTTCGGTATTCTGGGTCCGAATGGTGCAGGAAAGACAACGTTCTTACGAATGCTTGCCACGATTACGAAAGTGTCAAAAGGCAGAGCCATGATTTTTGGCAAAGACGTCACCAAAGATGCTCGAAAGGTTCGAAGCTTGATTGGCTTGACCGGCCAATATGCAACCGTTGATGAGGAATTGACCGCGATGGAGAACTTGAAGCTCTTCGGGCAATTGAACGGTCTATCAGCGAGTCAATCCAAAGCGAGGGCGCTTGAACTTCTCAACCAGTTTTCCTTAACCGAGGCAAAGGATCGGCCGATTCGTGAATTTTCGGGCGGGATGCGTAGACGGCTGGATTTATCGGTGAGTCTAATCGTGAAGCCACCCCTCATTTTTCTGGATGAACCGACAACGGGCTTAGACCCACGCACACGAGGAGAGATGTGGGAGGTGATTCGCAACTTGGCAAGCGACGGGGCAACGATCTTGCTGACAACTCAGTATTTGGAGGAAGCGGATCAACTCGCAGATCGACTGGCGATCATTAATCATGGAAGAATCATTTCTCAGGGAACGCCGAATGAATTGAAGTCCTTGTTAAGCGATACCCATTTTGAAATTACTCTGGAGCATAGGAGCGATGCCGAAAGAGCCAGAGGACTGATCAAGGCGAAAATCGCCCAGGAGGCCATGATTTCACCCGAAGGAACCAAGTTGACCGTTAAGCTGGCAGACACGAAAGTGATGACGGGATTACTCTTAGATCTAACTCAGCAAGATATAGAAATCAAAGAGTTCTCGGTTAGAAAACCGACGCTTGATGAGGTGTTTCTGGAACTGACTAAATAAGTGGGAGGGATAGACATGGAATCCATGATAAGTAAGCAAAACAACTTAAAGAGCGCTCTGTATGATATTGTTGTAATGGCAAAAAGAAACATTCTGAAAATCAAACATAATCCCGATAAATTGATCGACGTAACCGTCATCCCTATTTTCTTCATGATCGTCTTTTCTTATCTGTTCGGAGGTGCGATTGCTGGAGGTGTACAAGGATACTTGCCCATCATCGTGCCGGGGATTCTCATTCAAACCCTGGTCATGTCGTCAGCGGCAACGGGCACGCAATTGCGGGAAGACTTGGATACTGGCGTTTTTGATCGGTTTAAATCATTACCCATTGTCCGGATTGCTCCACTGGCTGGTTTAGTGGTATCGGATATTTTGCGGTATGCCGCGGCGGCTTTTTTCTCGATCGGTACGGGCTTCATTCTTGGGTGGCGTCCGGAAGCCGGGTGGGGGTGGTTGGTCGTCGCTTTGCTCTTGGCCATATTCGGCGCCTGCGCAATCAGTTGGGTGTTTGCCTTGATTGGTCTGCTGTCCAAGTCTGCATCAACGATCTCCAGTATTTCGACCATGGTCACCATGATGATGTCTTTTCTATCCAACGCCTTCGTGCCTATTGATACGTTGCCCCATTTTCTGCAGAGCGTAGCTGAACATAATCCGATTACTTATTTGGTCACGGCTTTCAAAGATTTAGCCAATCAGGGAGAGTTCACTTCAAGCGCATCCATGACCCTCTTGATCGGCATCCTCCTTATTATGATTATTGCTCCACTTACAGTTAAAATCTATAATAGAAAAATTTAGTTCCGGCAAAAAGGGACAGAGGCGACCGCCCTGTCCTTTCTTCATAGCCCGCCTCATATCCTCCATGCGCTGGGTCACAGCCTCATGCTGCTCCATCGGGATAGACTCAAGGATAGCGATTTATTAATTATGGGTCATAAGGAGTAAAACATGACTGAATTACTAGCCCCGGCGGGAAATATGGAAGCCTTAAAAGCTGCAATTTCGAATGGTTGTGATGCCGTATACTTAGGGATGCAAAAATTTGGTGCACGTGCATACTCATCTAATTTTGATTGGGAATCGTTAAAAGAGGCTGTTGCGTATGCGCACCTGAGGGACGTTAAAATCTATGTGGCAATGAATACCATCGTCTTTGAGAACGAAGTTGAAGAGATGAAAGAGCAGATACGTGAACTGAATGAAATCGGCGTGGATGCCATTATCGTTCAGGATCTGGCCGCATTCGATTATATCGTTAAAAACTTTGTTGATATGGAAGCCCACTGTTCAACTCAAATGGGAATAGACGATATAGACGGAACTTTATTATTTCAAGGGCTTGGTGCGAAAAGAGTGGTTCTGTCCCGCGAAGTTGAAATGAAAAAGGTAAAAGAGATCAAAAAAAGGGCTGAAATCCCTTTAGAAATTTTCGTTCACGGTGCATTATGTGTATCTTATTCGGGGAACTGTCTCATGTCGGGATTAACCGGCTATCGATGCGCTAACCGCGGAAGATGCGTGGGTTCATGCCGTAAGGCGTACGAACTCATGGATAAGACAACCGATACCTCTCTAGGAGAAAGCTATATTCTATCTACGAAGGACTTGAACACCATCGATTATATCGAGGATTTGAGAGAAATCGATTCTTTAAAAATAGAAGGCCGAATGAAGGTACCTACCTATGTTGCTAATGTGGTATCCAAATACCGCCTGGCCTTAGATCATAAAATCACCGAAGAAGATAAGGAGAATTTGAAAAAAACATTCAATCGAACCTTTACGAAAGGGTATTTATTTCGCGAAGATAAGAGAGATATAACAAACATCGCAAGGCCGAATAACTTTGGTTATGCAATTGGAACCATCAGCAAGGTGGTTAAAGATACGTATGAACTTACACTTACCCGTACTTTAAACCAAAACGATACCATTCGGATAAGTCACAACCGGGAGGATGTTAATTTAACTGTTGTAAAACTGTACGATAAAGACGGCGAATTGATCAACAAAGCAGATCATGTCTGCTATATCAAAGTGAAAGAAAAGCTGTCTGTGGGTGATCAAGTCTATAAAACAAAGGATTATTTCTATAACAAAGAATTGGAAGCATCGCTGGAAAAAGAATTTAAGCGGTTTAGCCTGGATATTAGCGTATATGCCAGTCCGGATTCAAAGCTTCGCATCGATGCGGAGGGCTTGGGCCATCATTATTCATATGAAAGCGAGGAAATTCTAAGCGAAGCCATTAATAATCCCACAACCAAAGACCAGGTAATCAAACAATTTACCAGATTAAATGATACGATATTCGAACTTAATCATGTGGATTTTGAGGAATGCAATGCATTTATTCCAGCGAAACTGTTAAATGCAGCAAGAAGAGATATTGTCCTGGGCTTATATGACTTAAAGCTTAACAGCCAAAAGAAAAGAACCAAGACTCTGAAGCCAGACGAACAAATAAGCTTTGCCCCTGTAAAACCCTACCTTACAGCCTCGGTAACGACGAAGGAACAGTATGACGCTTGCGTGAGCGGTGGAATTAAGGAGATCTATTTTGATAACGTGGTTAGAAGAAATCAGAACCGGTATAAGGACAAAGATGGGCAGCTGCTGATTGGCGGATACGGGGGAATTTATCACTATAAAGGAACAAATCCGTTCGTTACGGATTATTCTCTCAATGTTGTTAATGCGGCTACTTGCTATGAATTATATAAATTAGGTGCCCAACGAGTCACTTTATCTTATGAGTTGAATAAGAGCCAAATTGAAGATTTAATGAATGCCTATTATGAAGCAAATGGAGGCTATCCGGCACTGGAAATGATTGTGTATGGACGGACTCCTCTAATGTTCACCAAATACTGCCCGATGAAAAAAATGAATCAATGCAGCATTTGCAAGACGAGGATCTATGAGTTAAAAAATGAGCATGGAACGTTCCCTATCCTTTCCCATGAGGATTGTACGACGACTCTCCTTAATGGGAAGACGCTTAACCTATTAGATGAGCTGCACACCATCAAGGGAATGGAGGCGTTCCGATTAAACTTCACCGTTGAATCAAAAGAGCAGGTTATGAATGTCATTAAGATGGCGTCAGGCAAATTAAACGGCTCGATGAATCATGCTGTCTTTGATCAGGAGACGGACACAAGAGGACATTTTAATAAAGAGATTGTGTAGATGAAAGTGGTTATACACAAGCCCCTTCGTTTATCTGCGGAAGGGGCTCCAGGATTTTTGAGGACTATCTCTGTAAAGAACGCTCTTGGGGAGTGCTGCTGCGGGCGAACAAGTACTCCGCCAGCAGAACGGCGTGCAATACAATTTCAACCAGCATCATACCGGCAAGGCCGTCGAGAATCGAATGCTGTTTGATGAACAGCGTAGACAGTATAATCATCCCGGACATCCCCCCGATTAGGAGCATGTTCCATCTGTTCCGGAAGCCGCTGCGGGCGGTCAGGCGGAACACCATGTAGCTGGAGAACACATGGATACTGGGGAAACAATTGAACGGCTGGTCCCGGTGGTACACAAAGCGCACGATCAGTGTAAAGACGTCATGCCCCACCAACTCGGGACGAGGCACCGTTGTTTGGACGACAGAGTAAATGCCGTAACAAATGCAGGCGCATACGGTATAAATCAACAAAGCACGGTAATACACACGCAAATCCTTCTTGAAGAAATAGTAAAGACATAGATAAATATAAAAGATCCAAACGGAATAAGGCAGTGCAAAATATTTGACGAAAGGGATGGCGTTATCCCATGAGGTCATCAGATGATAGACTTTGCCTCTCGGCTTGTTGACCCAGGCATACATCTTCCCGAGCACCGGGAAAACCAGCATCAACAGCAGCGGTGTATATTTCCAGTTGCGCAGCGGCACTTCTCAACCTTCTTCCAATAAATGATAAATCCATCCCCCATTATAGTTGATTTAAGCGGGAATAAACATAATCATTTTGTCTCTGCCCGTCGGAAGGCTCAATGGTTGACAGATTTATGTAATAAGAATAAATAGCCGGCTAAGTATATGAGGGATTGGAGGCTTCCATGGGACATTTTGAAGAAGATATCGGATATGCACTAATTCATCTAGTTAAGAAACATCGTATTTTGGCGGAGGAGGCACTTAGCAGCATAGGTTTGCATATCGCCCAAGACCTGATCCTATTCCTTCTCCGAGAAGAAGACGGCTTGTCTCAGTCGCAGCTGGCCTCACGTCTGAAGCTCGAATTGCCCACCGTGACGAAATCGATTCAACGCATGGAACAGGGTGGCATTGTCGTTCGTTCTCGGGATGAGCAGGATTCCCGCATTTCACGCGTCTACTTGACGGAAGAGGGCCAAAAATTGTACGAACCGGCCAATAGGCAGTGGAACAGCCTAGAACAACGGATGCTTGCCGACTTCTCAATCGAGGAACGGGAAACCTTTCATCGTCTAATTCGCAAGGCTAGTAGCAATCTGGAGCAGGCTTCGGGAGCGAGGTCAGACAAATTATAAAGAATGGAGTGAGGAAAATGAACAGATCGAAATGGACGATAGATTTGGCTCATAGCATGATTGAGTTCTCGGTGAGGCATATGATGGTTTCTAGAGTAAAGGGGCGCTTCGAGCGCTTCGAAGCAGATATTGAAGCTAATCCCGAAGATATGACGACAGCGGATATTAACGTGACGATCGACGCTGCAAGCTTCACGACCGACCATCCTAAGCGGGATGAGGACGTCAGGGGAGCGCTATTCCTAGCAACGGATCAATATCCGCTGATTCAGTTCGCAAGTACGGAAATCGTCCGAAGCAAACAGGGTGAATACATCCTGAATGGGGAGCTTACGCTGCGAGGTATCACCCGGCAAGTCTCGCTTCAAGTAGAATATGGCGGCTTAGTCAAGGACCATCGGGGCTATGAACGTGCCGGCTTCGCAGCAGAGACGGTGATTAATCGCAAGGATTACGGGCTGACCTATAATATTGCACTCGAAGCTGGGGGCATCGTCGTCGGTGAAGAAGTCAAGATCAGCATTGCGCTTGAACTTATCAAGAAGGATTAATGCTGTCCGAGTAGGGCTGGAGTCATTCATCTGGGCTTCAGACCGATTTCTCGGATTTTGCAGGTGCAGTTGCAGCCGATCTCCGCGCTGTTGAGACATTAGGTGCAGCGCTGGAGGGCACCGGCAAGCCGTTCGTATTCACTTCAGGAACATTTCTACAAATCATTTGTACTCCCCACCAAACAGTGTTAATCTGAAAATCGGCAACCTTAAGCAGACAGACCGAACCCCCCCACAATATCCGCCGTTACGGCGATTCAGAAAGGTACACCATGATTAAAGTAGACAACCTATCCTTCTCGTTTCCGCAAAAGGAACTTTACCAAAATATTTCCTTCACGCTCGAAGAAGGCCAACACTGCGCCTTTATCGGCACGAGCGGCAGCGGGAAAAGTACTCTGCTCGAAATGCTGATGGACCCGGAGAGACATTTGTTCGAGGGCAAGCTGGAGGTCGACCCCGATTGCAGAATCGGGTACGTCAGTCAGTTCTCCCAGGTGGACAGAACGAAGGAAATGACCGTTTTTGAATATATCGGGGAAGACTTTATCAAGATTCAGGATGAACTCACCGCGATTTATGCGGAGATGGCAACCACGCCGGATATGGATGCGCTGATGGACAAGTATCAATCGGCGTTGGACGCACTCGATGCGATAGGCGGGGATGATTTCGAGAGCACGATTCATAAGCAGCTGAATCTCGCCAATCTGATGAAGCTGAAAGACGCGCAAGTTTCTTCCTTGAGCGGCGGAGAATTCAAGCTGATTGAAGTCATGAAAGAGATGCTCGGCAGCCCCGACCTGATAATCATGGACGAACCGGACGTGTTTCTGGATTTTGACAATCTCAATGCGCTCAAGAAATTGATCAATTCCCATAAAGGCATGCTGCTGGTCGTGACGCACAACCGCTATCTGTTGAATCACTGCTTCAATAAAATCATCCACCTTGAAAACATGGAGATCCAGGAGTACGACGGGCGGTATATCGATTATAACTTCTCGCTGCTTCAGACCAAGATCGAGCTGCAAGAAATCGCAGTCGCCGAAGCCGAAGAAATTGAGCGATACGATCACATTATCGATAATCTTAGAGAGATCGCAACGAATGTTGCCGACGCGTCCAGAGGCCGTGCGTTGAAAGCCAGAGTGAAGTTCCAGGAAAGATTGGAAGCGCGCCGGATCAAAGCGCCGTTTGTGGAGATCAAGCAGCCGAATATTCGTTTTGAGCTGGATCATGAAGTAGAAGACGCTGCTATTGTAAAGGTTGCCGATTACAGTGCAGCCTTCGACGAGTTGCTTCTGCATAACGTTAATTTCGAGATTCAAGCTACAGATAAAGTCGCGATCATCGGCCCGAACGGCACCGGGAAAACGACTTTGCTCCGCGAAATCTTCAAAAACCACCATGACTTCATCGAAATCCGGGCAGATGTGAAAGTGGCCTATTTATCGCAGCTTCAGGACGAAACGCTGCAAGACTCGAACACGATCCTTGATGAATTCATCGACGCGGGGTTCAGCTCGTATGACGAGATTAGAGCGCATCTTGTGAATTACGGCTTTGAAGGTGAAATCCTGGATCAGAAGATCCAATCTTTATCCGGTGGAGAAAAGAACATGCTTCAACTGGCTAAAGTCGCGGGTAAACAAGCCGGCCTGCTGCTGCTGGACGAACCGACCAGCCATTTGGACCTCTATGCGCAGATTGCGCTGGAGAAAGCCATCGAAGACTATAAAGGCGCGATTCTGATGATTTCGCACGATTTCTATTCCGTCGTAAACGGCATGGACTATGTGCTGATCATTGAGAACAAGACGATCCGGAAAATGAGTATGCGCAAATTCAGACAGATGATTTACGCCCGTCATTTTGATAAAGACTATTTGGAGAACGAACAAAAGAAAAAGGCCGTTGAATTGCAGATCGGATTAGCCCTGAACAATACGGATTTTGAAAAGGCAAAAGTCTTGGTCGACGAGCTGGAAGAGATCATTAAGCAGCTTTAGACGGCAGCGCTCGCGGTGACGGTAGAGGGAAGGCCAAAGAAGGTGCAAACAAGACACGGATGAATCCTATCGCAGTGTCGCCGTTAGAATGTTACGCTAAACCGTATCACAGTAGGATAAAATCCACGGCTATAACAAGGAACCTCTCCGAAAAGTCGGAGAGGCTTCTTGACGTCCGCTCCCATCCAATTGCAGCAGCTTACTGCACCGACCTGCTTTAATTTCCCTGTTCGGTGTGGGATACTTAAATTAAAGCGTCTAAATTCGGAACAGTTCCGGAACTATAAAGTATCGGAAAATGGGGTTGGATTTTATGAATAAAATGAATCATGAGGAGTCAGCCGGGTCCAAATCCGCGGAAAAACCAGCGAAGTCAGCGGGGCGTAAACGCGATCACACACGGGACGCCCAAATTCTGGAGGCGGCCATCGAGATCCTCGCCGAAGCCGGTTTTGATGGAATGACCATGGACATGGTTGCAGCCAGAGCGAAGGCCGGGAAGGCGACCATGTATCGCCGCTGGTCCTCCAAGACAGAGCTGGTCCGGGATGCCTTGACCTGGATGAATCGAAATCATCTGGAGCTTGATCTCCTGCCCGATACGGGAACCTTACGCGGTGATCTGCTCGCGCTCTTGAAGCCGCAGTCGATTGAAGAGGGGGAACGCAAACTTCGGGTACTGGCGGGTCTGGGCTCCTTGTTCACGCAGAATTCAGAATCCATCAACGGAGAAATCTTTGAACCGTGGGCCGCAGTGAACCTTGAGTTATGCGCCGGGCCGCCGGCCGCGGTGAAATCTCGCCCCAAGCCGACATGGAGATGGCTTGCCAGGTTATTACTTCAATGACTTCTTACCGCGGACTTGTACAACGCCAAACCTTCGACAAGCCGTTCTACACTTCGCTAATCGACGGCATCTTGCTCCCGGCCCTCAGGAATCCGTTAATTGCTCCATACGAAATGGAATAAGGAAGACTGCCCTAAGTTTACTGCCTGAATTTCTTATACTTATTTAACGAAGGAGAAGCGGCCTTGAGCAAAAAAAAGCATGTTGGCATATCCTCCATTACATGGATTGCGATTATAATCGTTCTATCCTTCAGTATGAAAAACGTTTTTTGGGGCAGCTCCTCTAACCAATCCGAAGTACAGGCTGCCTCAACAACGAATAAGAGAATCGAACAAAAGAAGAGCGTAACCGCGAAGGAGGCACTGCGCCTTGGGTACGCAGAGGCGAAGAAGCAGATGAAGGAAGAGCCATTGCTAATTAGCCTAACAAGTACGGATGACACTTCTGTTCCACAGGAACGAACGGATGGTTCGGATGGAACAAGGGATGCCTGGAATCTCGAATTTGGCAGCAAGAAAGGGAACGTGTTTATCTATATTAAGATCGATCAGGGAATGGCCATTACCAAGAAAGTAAATAAAAACGACAAGAATTTACTTGTTAAAGGACAGTATGCGGTGTCCTCTATTCAAATCGATTCTTCCGATGCGGTTAAACAAGCGATTAAGATACTGGGGATGAAACCAGGAGATCCTGCTATAGCCGATGACTGGATCAAGGGGTATCATTTTACGATCAATGGGTATAGTACCGACCCCAGCTCCTCCAAAACACGTCTGCTGCTCAGAGTGATGGGCATCTCGCCGAATTCTCCCAATCGTGAGCATAGCAGTTTGAGAATGAGCGCTTTCTTTGATGTTCAGACAGGCAAGTTGATAAGCGCCACCGAGATGACAGGTTATGACAAGAGTGGGAATAGTCTGTGGAGGAATGTGAAGCTTAAATATTGATCTCCACACACGACAATACGGTGCATGGGAAGTCGGATAAGGGCTGGCGGACCCTGCTATTCTGGGGATGGAAAGGAGGTTATTCGAATGGATTGGCTGGCAAGATTAAACCAGGCAATGACCTATATTGAAGACAATCTTGAAGAGGAGATTGACCTGAAGTTGGCTGCCAGACTGGCACATTGTTCGGAGTATCACTTCTCCAGAATGTTCTCGTTCCTCGCGGGCATCCCTTTGTCGGAATATATCCGCCGAAGACGCTTAACGCTTGCCGCATTTGAGCTTCAGACAAGTCATTTGAGAGTGCTGGATGTGGCAGTGAAGTACGGCTACCACTCGGCAGATGCTTTTTTTAGAGCCTTTCAGAATCTGCACGGGATCTTGCCATCTTCGGTAAAGTCGCAGGTTGCATCGTTAAAAGCCTATCCGCGAATGACCTTCCAATTAACCATTCAGGGAGGAAGCGCCATGAATTACCGTATTGTCGAGAAAGAACCGTTTCGTATCGTAGGCACTATGAAGAGAGTTCCCATTCAATTCAACGGAGTTAATCCTGAAATTTCAGCCATGTGGAACCACCTAACCAAGGATGACATCGATCAGATCAAGAAACTTTCTAATATTGAACCGTTCGGGATTATTCAAGCATCAACGAACTTCTCCGAAGAGCGGATGGAGGAGAATGGGGAGCTGGATCATTATATTGGTGTAGCGACCACCTTGGAGGGTTCGGAGCAGCTGGCGAAATTAGAGGTTCCTTCAAGGACTTGGGCCGTTTTTGAGGCGACAGGTCCATTTCCGGACACCTTGCAGAACGTATGGGGGCGCATCTATTCCGAATGGTTCCCCTCTGCAAATTACGAACTGGCCGCGGGGCCGGAAATGCTCTGGAATGAAAGCAAAGACTTCTCATCCACGACCTTTAAAAGTGAGATATGGATACCGGTTGCGAAGAAATAAAGGATGGATTACGGCCAGCCCGAGAGGGTTGGCCGTAATTTTTTGGCTACAGACAGCGTGATGGCAGTATCAGAGTAAGGCTGAGCGGCTGTAAGGAGCCAATGCGCAAAGGCGAACAGGGATTTAAAGGGACTAAAGTATTTATTTAACATAAATAAACTAAAAGTGGTATATTCACAGCGTTTTTCATGCTATTCTCTTTTTGCATTCAAACGTTTGCGCAAAAAAGAATAGAATGGGAGAGTGGAGAATGAAAGGTTATCGGGTGATTGTTACTTCTGCCTTATTTTTCGTTGTCATGCTCTGTGCAGGAAGTATCATGTATGCGGCGCCGGCCAGAACCGATCTGCAAGTGTTCAAGCAGCCTAGCGGGGAGACGTTCACGGCTAGGCTGCAGGGGGATGAGCGATTGAATTGGGCGGTTACGCCTGAGGATGAGATCATCGTTCGGGATAAGAAGGGATATTGGAATTATGCGGAGCTGGGTTCTACAACGCTGAAGCCGAGCGCGGCCAGAGTCCAGATTGACAGTAAGCCCAAAGCGGTTAAGCATAAGCGGGACCTGGATAAATGGCTCGAGGAGAACGCAGCGGTACTGGACACTGCCGAGGAAGCCCTGCGGCTGAGTCCCCCTCAGGCAAGCGAAGGCGCACCCGCTCTCCGGGAAGGCACAGTTTCTTCGGAAGCGGCGGCGGCGGGCGGGCCCGGGCTGTTCTTCGGAATGGACGGCAATGCTACGACCGGGACGCAGCCGATTCTTGTCCTGCTGGTTGAATTCAATGATATTGCTCTGAAATATTCCGATTCGCAGTGGAACCAGACGTTCTTCGGCACGGCCAATCGAAGCATCAAGGATTACTATCGCGAGGTGTCCCAAGGCCGCCTGAACTTCGTTCCGGCAACTGAGAATGCAGGGACGGCCAACGACGGAATCATTAAGGTGCATCTCAATCACGCCTACGCTTCGGGAGCCACGACGGTTGTCGAAGCGCTGAATGCGGCTAATCCGTACATCAATATGGCAAGCTACGATACCGATGGAGACGGCTATATTCAGAACGATGAACTTAAAGTCGTTACGATTCTCGCCGGATTCGAACAGTCTTACGGTTCGTCTGCGACTCAGTCGGTATGGGCGCATTTTACGAGCCTGGGGGATTCGGATGCTCCGGTTCTAGACGGCAAGAAGCTGTGCGTCGGTTCCATGGGCGCAGGATATACCCAGCAAGGTGAACGGCATGACGACCATCAGGCAACCATCGGGGTATTCTCCCACGAATTAGGCCATATGCTGGGTCTGCCGGATCTCTATGATACCGATGGCAGCTCAAGCGGCATCGGCAACAATAGCTTGATGTCTTACGGCAGCTGGGGGAGTCTGCCGGGCGAATATCTGGGAGCGACTCCGGTCCATATGGATGCTTGGTGCAAGCAGATGCTCGGATTCGCCGACGTGGTTACCGCACGGTCGGATACGAGCGTATCCTATACGCTAAATTCAACGGGAACAGGCGCCTATAATATCGTCAAGGTCCCGACCCTGGACCCCAACCAGTATTTCCTGCTGGAGAACCGGGAGTACGAGGGCTACGACCGCAGCTTGAATGTTCATGGCGGCGTTGCGATCTGGCATATCGATCAGAGCATGGGGGGCAACTACAACGACGCTCACCGTCTCGTCGATTTAGAGGAAGTAAGCGCGGACAATCCGTATTACTATGCAGGCAACGGGACGAGCTTCACTCCGCTTACGACTCCGAATAGCGACCGCTATTATAATGCGATGTTCAAGTATACGGGAATCAACGTGAACGTTCCGCAAGCCAGCTCCAGCAGTATGACGGTGAGCGTATATGGGGACTACACCGGTCCGTCTGCCATTACAGGACTATGGGCTCCTTATGTGGCGCGGAGCAGTGCCGGATTGAGTTGGGAACCGTCTTCTAGCGGGGATTCGGAGAGCTACTTCATCTACCAAGACGGCCTGCCGCTCGTAGAGATTACCGAAAGAACGTTTAAGACCTGGTTCTCCGATCCCAATGCCTCGTATACCTATAGGGTAAGGGCAGCCGATAAGGCAGGGAACTTGTCGGCTGACAGCAATGTCATCAGCGTCACCCCGGCCAGCACGGATAAAATTATCGTCTATTACCAAACGAATGCGAAGACGTCGTATCTTCACTATACGATCTCGCCGGCCGGCACGACGGAGATATGGAAGGACATTCTTCTGACACCGTCCGAGTTCCCCGGATACAGCAAGGGCGTGATCGATACGGGAACCGATCGCGTGAACGGAAAAGGCGCTTTTAACGACGGCAACGGCAAATGGGACAATAATTCGGGTCAAAATTATACGCTCTATTCCGGAGTGTCTACGATCAGCGCCGGACAAGTTGTCGAGAACTTCCCGGGACCGCTGCCGACCCCGGACATCGAAGCCCCAAGCGTGCCGGCGAACGTGGCGGCGACGTCGGATTCAGCATCTGCCGCAACGGTGACGTGGACTGCGTCTACGGATAACGTAGGGGTGACCGGATACGAGGTATACCGGGACGATCTGAAGATTGGGACGACAGCCGGAACCAGCTATTCCGATTCCGGTCTGACGGGCGGCACGGCTTACAGCTATACCGTTAAAGCATTCGACGCCGCTGGCAATGTCTCGGCTGCGAGCGCAGCGGCATTGGTGAAGACAGCCGAGAGCAACTCCGTTACGATCTACTACAAGAATGCTTCGTTCGGCACCGCGTACATGCATTACAAGCTGGATGGAACCACCGCGTGGACGACGCCGCCAGGTGTGAAGATGAGCGCCTCTGCCTATGCGGGTTATAGCGCCGTGACGGTTCCGCTGGGCAAGGCGGCCGGATTGACGGCGGCCTTTAATAATGGGGGCAGCACGTGGGATAACAATGGGACGGCCAACTATCACTTTGGCAGCGGAACGTGGAGTCTCGTGAACGGCAATCTATACGCGGGCGTTCCGGCAGCGGACAGCGTGACCTTCAAGGTGACTGTGCCGGCAACGACGCCGGGCAGCGGGCCGGTCTACCTCTCGGGTTCGTTCAATAACTGGAACACCGCGGACCCGGCTTACCAGCTGACCAAGGGAAGCGACGGGACGTACAGCATTACGCTGAGTCTGCCGGCGGGTACGGCGGTAACGTACAAGTTCACGCGCGGAGCCTGGACCAGCGTGGAGACGGCGCCGGGCGGAGCCGATATCGCGAACCGCACTTTGACGCCGTCGGGCGGTCCGCAGACGGTGCAGCTTACGGTCGCGAAGTGGAAGGACTTATAAACGTACAGTAGGGACAAGAATGGCTATCCTTTGCGGATAGCCTTTTTATTTGCACGTTACAGACCGCTCTCTTCAAGAATCTCTTGCGTTGTGCGAATCCGGCCTATCCTCGGGAAAATAACGTCCCGAACGTGCTCATGCTCGGCCTGGGTGAACCCGGTCATGGCATCTATCGCGAATATAAGATGATAGCCGTGCTGATATGCCTCTCTGGCCGTTGTATCCACACCGATGCCGGAGGCGATCCCGCATAGAACGAGAGTATCCAGGTTTCGGCGGCGCAGCTGCAGATCAAGGTCGGTTCCATGGAAAGCTCCCCATTGTTTCTTGGAGATGATGTGGTCGGTCTCGCTCACCTCGAGCTCGGGAACCCATTCGTCCCATCCCTCGCTCAGGTTCAATGCGGGCGGGGAGTTATCGAGCTTGGGAGCAGGCATATCTTTGAAGTCTTTGCTGGAGACATGTACAAGAGCCACGAAAGCCCCCTTGCTGCGAAATAGCTTCGCCAGTTTAGCGGAATGGGCAATGACCGTCTCGGCGGAATGAGGCGCGTACCGGTTGCCAATCCATTTTTGCAGGTCAATGATGACCAGGGCCGTCTTGAAGTGCACCCCTTAGAATAGACATTGGAAAACCCCCCTGGTTATTCCGATAAAATCTAAGGGGTGCATTTTTATG
>NZ_JAVFHT010000031.1:0-20025 GCF_031470375.1 Paenibacillus glufosinatiresistens | reverse complement strand
CTTTTCCCCAAGGACTCTCGCCCGTTCTTCCGGGCTCATCTGCTTCAAGGCCGTATAGGCTTGCTGTGTCATCTGATCTGCATTCGTCGCGGTTTCCTTTGTTCTGCCTGATCGCCTGCCCCACTTTTCAGTCCGCAAACAAAGAATAACAAAAAACAGGTCAAGCATGGGGGGATCTGACCTTGAACGACCTGTTCGGTGTAACCGAATACGTTATTTAGATGAAAAATTCAATCATTTATGTGCGATCTGAATTATTCATATTACTCTCCTTACAAAAATTGATTTGTTCCTTGTATTATCCAATAACGATAGACCTCAGGAATGACCTCTATAAATTGCCCGTACTTTCCCAGCCATCCATCCGGCACATAAAATTCATAAGACGCAGGCTCGGGATAGTAGGATGTCAACTCCTTATTATCAAAATCCACGTATAGGGAAGGTAACATATCTGAAATATGACTATACGTTCTCTGTTCTAACATCTCCCTTAATTCTTCTGTTCTTGCCTCGAAGTCACTAAGCTGTAGGAGGAAGTCTTCCGCCGTTTCCTCGCTTACTACGGCAATATTAAATCTGTCGGAGAAATCATCAGGATTAGGAATGTTATATCCTTTCTCAAGATATGAAGAATTTAGTTTCTTCAAATCTAAAAACCATATCTCCCTATCTGCAACAAACCATCTGAAATGGTTCTTATTTTTAACAAGAACTATTACAGTCTCAGCATACTTCGGCTTCTTAAGCACTTTGCCTCCTCCTCAGCATTCAAGTACCTCGATAATTCTATTTTTTTATTTTATCATCCTCTTCAAGCCACTGAATCCAAGGGGCAGGAAATTCATATGGTGCTGCTCCCCTTGATTACGAAGGATCGCTTCTTTGTTCGGTATCACATTTGTATTTACATCAAGCTGTATTCTAACTTGGCTAGCATTTGGCATTTCGCCACCTTGAACCCTTTAGTACGAAACACCCCGCCGTCCAACATAAATGAAATTAGCTTAATTTATTACTTATTGCTATCAGTAATTCGTTGATTTTCGCTTAATTACTTTTTGGATTAATTAGAGGACAGGTGGCTAGCCTTTAACATATGACCTTCCCGTTAAAAGATGTTCAGTTAAGTCCTGACAATATAGTTGTCGGGGTATCCTATGAATTTGTTGCGATGCTCTCGACACTATATCCATCGGGGTATCTGTTCGCAAAGTTGCGATTTTTTTCAAAAACCTGTAAGAAAACGAAGATAACAAAAAACAGGTCAATCATGGTGGTATCTAACCATAATCAACCTGTTCAATGTAACGGTTAGGCGTTATTTAAGGTATAAAATTCACGCATTGATGTGCGTACAACAGAAATGACGAAATCTTCATACGGGTATGATAAGGGTTAAGATTGTAGTTGAATATGCGATGGGGGCATTCGGCACTGGGTAGTCCCCACCTTTAATCAGCATCCTTCCCAAAAAATATCCTGAGCTACAATGCTTACCTTCCCCACATCATCAGTACCCGTCAGAATGATTTCTATACTCATATTTTCATCTTGGACTTTCACTTCAAGAATTTCATTACTGGTTATCAAAAACGAGGGCGGTTCAATCTGAAATGAGCTTACATTAGAGAAAGTCAATACTCCTTCCTGCATCTCGGGTTCAGATTCATCATAATTTGCTTGCTTCCACTGACACAAGTCGAGTTTAATTTGAACCTTATGTTGATTAAGCAAATATTCAACATTCTCTACAACGCTATCGTGCAAGTCAAAAGTCGCTAGCAACTCAATTGGTTTAATAAAAATCTCCTCCTATGGAACGATATGAGACGCTTTTGAGCCTTTAGCAACAGGATTACCATTTGCATCAAGGTAATAGTCTGCTTTTGTAGTACCATTTGGATTAGTAACATGGTAATGATCTTTACCTTCAAAACCATTCGCTCCCGGTTTTCCGGGGTCAAACCTTACCTTCATTCCAGTCTCAGGGTCAATAAATTCCCTAGAAGTTGTGTTCTTTGCCATCCCCGTAGGTGTAACATCTTTCCACCCATTATTGATTAGTTCCTGTGGGTCTTTTGGTAAGTTATTCGGTGAGAACTTAACAACATCACCCGTCTCCTCAGCTCCCCCCTCTATCTTCCGAACCCAATCAGCCTCCGCTTCGCTCACCGGGATTCGGATGCCTTCAGGCGTAGTCAGTACAGCGCCCGGTTTAGGCAAAAGCTCTCCGGCCTTTTGGGCTAATGTCCCGGCCGTCTCCAGCGTGGCATTCAGCGCCTCTTTTCCAAGAGCGCCTGCTCCCTTTGTGAGTAGCGCGTCCACAGCTAATTCTCCGGCCTTTTCCCCAAGGACTCTCGCCCGTTCTTCCGGGCTCATCTGCTTCAAGGCCGTATAGGCTTGCTGTGTCATCTGATAGGCATTCGTCGCGGTTTCCTTCAAATGGGTGGACGCATACAGGATTTGTCCCGCCTGATCTTTCACCTGCCCCACTGCCTTTGGTAAATCTGTTGCTGCTAATTAGGCAAACTGGGCAGCTTGTCCGGCCTCATGCCATTTAGCGCACGAGTTTTGATTTTAGTGCGTTATCGCGTTATATTGTTTAGGGAATAGGATTATAGGGAAAAAGAAAACCTTGACTGAGTGACGAGCACTTGATCAAGGTTTTGAATATTAAAATTCTAAGTCTTTATTACTTCCATCATAATTGACTAACATCGAACCTTCCTCTATCACATCCATAATCCAATCCTTAAACTCTTCCCAAGACCGAGAAATTGATTGGCTCTCTCTGTCCCATTGAACAACTCTTGCATCATATCCGTTGTTTGTTGATAAATCAAAGCAAATTGAATCACCATAGTTAAGATCCGCAATAATAAGCAAAATATTTGTCATACCTGGTCTACGGCGATTTTCTCTTAATGACTCATTGAGATATGAGGCACCTCTTTGCTTTTCTCCCAATTCTGGATAGTATATTCCCGCCAAAACAGTTCCTGGTATAAATAACTCCCCACCGTTACATACTTGCAAAAACTCTTTATAAATTTGCGGTAGGCCAACATTTAATTCTCTTTCTGTTTGTAAAATATGATCAATATCCACTCCATTATTCAGTGAATGCACACCATCACTATATTTATTTATTTGGTCAAAAAATGCTTTTAAGTCTGCATTATCGCTATGAAGTGCAACTTTTAATCCCATTACCTCCTCATTAAGGTACCATTTACATTATACTCTTTTTTACCTTCAACAACTCTTATCTTTTCGATAGAGTTACCCGTCCCCTAAGTTGTAATCTTAAACTTGGGAATAAAGAAGGTGGCAACTGGCTTTCCAATTACCACCATTATATCAGCTTGCTTGACGCTCTGTTAGAGTTGCCGCCCGATACTCGGTCTTGTGCTTCATCATGCTGTAGATGATGTTTACGAGCCTCCTCATGACGCATATAAGGGCTTGCTTCTTGGTCTTTCCCTCTGCTAGCTTGCGTTGGTAATAATTTTATAACTTGGGATTCTGTTGCTTCTTGTTGTCGCCTTTAGCCACTTGGATTTGCTGAACAGCAAGGTTATGAAAGATGCTATTCAGTACCCAATTCCCTTGTTTGCTTGCCTTGTCCTTACCTTTGCCACCTGAACTGTGACATACAGGAGCGATTCCGGTAAATCGGGCTAGCTTATCAGCATTGGTAAAACGGCGGATATCTCCGATTTCGGCAATCAGTTCTGCCGCTGTAACGGTGCTGATTCCATCCATCAAATCTAGCTTGTAGTCTGTCTCAGACAGTACCTGACGTAGCTGTGCTTCCGTCTCTTTAATCAGTTCTCTGCTCCTCTTCATATCCTGTACCATATTTACAACAAGAAAGTCTCTTAATGCTTGGTAGTTCCGCTTCGTCTCCCTGTCCTTCTTCACCAGTTCTAAGATTTCCTCTGCTTTACGAGTAGAACAGGTGTTATGACTAGCTTTACGGAGATATGTTGCTAGTTCCTCCGCCCCCACCGATTCCAAGTGATACGGAGCAGGGTACTTCTCCCAAAAGGCTAGAGCGGCTTTCCCGTCAATATCACAGAAGAACTTCTTGTAGGACGGATAATGATAGCTTAATTGCTGATGAAGTTGATTCTTTAGCGTAGCGGCATGTTTAACAAGGGCATTTCGCCTAGCCACCAGTTGTCCAAGTGTCCAGTACATATCCTGCGGATTTGCATCCGGCAGTTTATCTAAACTTGAAAGCAATACCTTTGCGATGCAAAACGCATCCCAAGTATCGCTTTTTTGGGTGGTCGCATTACTCATTCGCTCCCTGTAAGACAGAGCAGAGTTGACTTCCTTGACGATTTGTTTCTTTTCGACAAGGTGAACGGCTAACGCTCTGCCGTTGCCGCCCGTATCCTCTAATCCATAGACAGGGGTCATTCCTTTTGACGTATGCTTCTTGACGAACTTCATCAACTCGTCAAATGCCGATGGCTTATTTTCAATTTGAATTTCGCCAAGTTGTTCATTCCAACAGTCGATGATGACCGCTGTATGGTGGGCTTTATGCAGGTCTAAACCAACGTAAACATGACGCATTTTGTAGTGCATAAAAGAAATCACCCCTGTGTACGGATTGTAGTCGGCGTGATGGGTAAAGAATGGGGGCAACCTCAGTTCAAGCGTTAACCTTTCGGTTCGCAACGGGACGCAAGCCTCTCCACTCCATACTTGTCACAGGATGGCTTCATGCAAGCCATCAGCTTCTATATTTCCATAGCGGTATGTGCCGCTATAAAAGTCACGTTTGTCCAAGATTCGTTTGATTTGCACTTTCGTAAATAGTCTGCCTTGCCCAATAGTAAAGCCTTCTTCATTCATGGCTTCGGCAATTTGGTTCAATGACCATGCCGGATGTTCTTCCTTTAGCTGAAATACTCTGCGGACGGTTATAGCTTGATTCTCATCCACTTGGATGTATTTCTGACCTTTCTTTGCCATGTAGCCAAAGGTGGCTCTCCCTCCGGTATAGCCGCCCTGCTCCGCTTTCTTATACCGCCCTCTGCCTAACTTGAGGGCGATTTCGAGTCGTTGATACTGGTCAAGTAGTTCCATCAAGCCATTAATCAGGAAATCGTTCGGGTCTTTCTTGTAGATGCTGTAGGTAGGCTGTTCGATGCTCCGAACGTCCACCCCATGCTTTTTGAACTCCCGATGCACCAACACTTTCACAATGTCAGACCGCCATAAACGGCTTGTATTGAGGACGATAACTGCATCAATGGTTTGGGTAGACCGGGCGGCTAACATGCTCTGAAAGCCAATTCTGTCCACTTCAAGGGCTTCTTCATCGACTTTCGCCCCACTAATACCTTCATCGCTGTATATGTTCATCAGATTCCATCCTTGCTCCTGACAGTAGGAGCGGATTTCATCTTGTTGGTATGCTAAACTGTAGCCATCCTTGGCTTGTCCACTCGTTGATACTCTGATATAACCGATGACATTCATCCTGATTCCCCCACCGTTACAGAAATCTTTTCGGAGCGTATACCAACTTATAGGAGATATGCAGGAAATGCTCTCCTGTGTTGATTCTGATTCGGTATTGAAAACCTCTTGCCCCTACCGTCATCTTGACCCCATAGAAATGACAGATTCGTTTATGGAACTCGTTGAAGAAGTCCCAATACACGTCTGTAAAGTCAATGACAATACGGTCGATGGATACAGTGACCCCTTTCATGTGCCGCCCCCTCCCGAATTTTTTGATGAATTTCGGGCTTAATTAGAGGGCAGGTGGCTAGCCTTTAACACATGACCTTCCCGTTGATAAATGTTCAGTTAAGTCCTGACAATATAGTTGTCGGAGTATCCTATGAAATAGTTGCGATGCTCTCGACACTATATCCATCGGGGTATGTATTCGCAAAGTTGTGTTTAATTTGGAAAAACCGCAAGAAAACGAAGATAACAAAAAACAGGTCAATCATGGTGGTATCTGACCATAATCGACCTGTTCGATGTAACGGAATAGCGTTATTTAGGGTATATAATTCAAGCTCGATGTACGTACAACCGAAATGGAGAAATCTTTATACGGGTATTATATGGGTTATATGTGTTATTGGTTGAATGATGGGTTTATTCGGCACTGGGTAGCCCCCACCAAACTGTAACATGAACAACAACCTGTTTACCCGATAAAAACAACAGCATCTTTACGCTGAAATGCAGTCGGCAGTTTATTCTGAAGCCCAGTTATCCTTTCGAACATTTTATCTTTTTGTTCCTCAGTTAAGTTTTTTACCGCCCAATCTTTTATTTGAATTAGTTCCTCAATAATTAACGGTACATCTTCCTCCTCTACGTCAACACCTGATGAAAAGAGGTCTGTCCATTGTAACCCTAGTGCTTCAATGGCAGGTTGCCAACATTCTTTAAAAAACGATTCCGTAGCGACTGGAACAAAGAAACTCTGTTCAAAATCATTTTGTGGTTCATGTATTACAGCACTGATTGACATTCACTTATTCACCTCCAAAAGTAGCACTAAATTTGTAGTCTGGAAACTCTTCTTTTAGTTTATTAATACTGTTGTTAACAGCTTGCCGCAATTCAGGTGTATCACCGTCTAGTCTAAAAACAAACTCTTTAATGCCTTTTATTTCTTCAAGTGCCGGTATCTCCTGCGACCCATTCGAAGTTGTTCTTGTCGATGTGGCGTTCTCTAGAGCAGAAATTCGATTGCGTGTTTTCGTAAGTATCTGTTTGTCTGCAAATTCTTGAGGTGTTTGTGCAGGTAATCCTGTTTTAGGATTAACTTTATTAAGACCTTGAGCAGACTTATCTTCATAGAAGACCCCTTTGTTCAAGTCAATTTCATCAAACTCGCCAAGAGATTCTCCCCTTTGGTTAACAATCTCAACCTCTTTTGCACTCTTAACCCCTGAAACATTACCCGTCCCCTCAACTCCCCCCTCTATCTTCCGAACCCAATCAGCCTCCGCTTCGCTCACCGGGATTCGGATGCCTTCAGGCGTGGTCAGTACAGCGCCCGGTTTAGGCAAAAGCTTTCCGGCCTTTTGGGCTAAGGTCCCGGCCGTCTCCAGCGTGGCATTCAGCGCCTCTTTTCCAAGGGCGCCTGCTCCCTTTGTGAGTAGCGCGTCCACAGCTAATTCTCCGGCCTTTTCCCCAAGGACCCTCGCCCGTTCTTCCGGGCTCATCTGCTTCAAGGCCGTATAGGCTTGCTGTGTCACCTGATCTGCATTCGTCGCGGTTTCCTTTGTTCTGCCTGATCGCTTGCCCCACTATTCAGTCCGCAAATAAAGGATAACAAAAAACAGGTCAATCATGGTCGTATCTGACTATAATAGACCTGCTCAATGTAACGGTTAGGCGTTATTTAAGGTATAAAGTTCACGTATTGATGTGCCTACAACAGAAATGACTAAATCTTCATATGGGTAGTACAAAGTACAAGGGTTACATGTGTTATTGGTTGAATGATGGGTTCATTCGGCACTGGGTAGCCCCCACAAAAAAAGATACCCTGAAGAAAAAATCTTCAGGGCTAATTATTATACCTCTATGATTGAGGAAACATCTCCAAATATGTTTCATACCAATCAGGGCGTTGGGCTTTGATTAAGCAAAGCACCTCTGTCAAAGTAATACCTTTTAGATGAGCTAACTTAGCATAACTTATCTGCTGTGTAGAAAGCCAAATTTGACCTATCGACTCTCCACAACTTGCCTTAATCATCTCATCACAGTTACTTTCATTTGAAATTTTTATTAATATGTCCACAGTCTCAGCATCTTGGAAGTTCTCTCCCAATTCAATAACTGCGTCATCTTTTTCTGCATCTGATGCTGTTGGGTCTGTTAATATTTCCAATAACCTTTCCCTCTTCATAGACTTCACTCTCCTAATGGAATATGAGTTCCAACACTCCTACCGCCCGTTTCCCCTGTAAACGGATTGATGTATGTTCCCTTATCATCTAGTCTAGCATCAAAACGAGGTTGATTGCTCCCTGCACCTAGTCCTTCCCTTGTACTAGCTTCGGGTTTCAGCTTCAGCCTCCAACTAAACGTTCCATCGGCGTTCTTTACTCCCCATTGCTCGACACCACCAGCAGTATCTTGCCTTACCCAACCATTATTTTCTGCCCAAGTCCTTAAATTAGAGGTGTTCTTGGAAATACTACCAGTGTCTTTAACTAGAACATCACCCGTCCCCTCAACTCCCCCCTCTATCTTCCGAACCCAATCAGCCTCCGCTTCGCTCACCGGGATTCGGATGCCTTCAGGCGTGGTCAGTACAGCGCCCGGTTTAGGCAAAAGCTCTCCAGCCTTTTGGGCTAAGGTCCCGGCCGTCTCCAGCGTGGCATTCAGCGCCTCTTTTCCAAGAGCGCCTGCTCCCTTTGTGAGTAGCGCGTCCACAGCTAATTCTCCGGCCTTTTCCCCAAGGACTCTCGCCCGTTCTTCCGGGCTCATCTGCTTCAAGGCCGTATAGGCTTGCTGTGTCATCTGATAGGCATTCGTCGCCGTTTCCGTCAAATGGGTGGACGCATACAGGATTTGTCCCGCCTGATCCTTCACCTGCCCCACTGCCTTTGGTAAATCTGTTGCTGCTAAATAGGCAAACTGGGCAGCTTGTCCGGCCTCATGCCAGGCACCGTCCATAACGCCTTCCCCGAAGGTGGTAGCCAATTGCGGGCCGAGCGGGATCTGCTGTTGGTAGGCATCCACCTCCATCTGCAGATTGCCAAAATAGGCACCGTCGTATTTCTGATGAGCAGCCGATCGTTCCTGTGGCGGGATATAATCGAAGGTTACGGGGTCATAACCTTGTTGTAAAGCGTATTGCTTGAATTTAAGTGATTCCCGATTGAAAGTCTCGCTCACTTCTCCCGGGAATAAAGTATATCCCGTATCCCGGCCAAATTGCTGCAATAAACTTTGCATACTGGCCTCGTTGACTTTTGGAACAGAAGCCGCGGACGGCTTAACAGTGGTACTGGCCGAATTGGTATATACCAGCGGAACTCCGTTCGAGCCCAATGGTGTATTCAAGGGAACGCTGCCGCTGCTACTGCTGCCCGACTTCGGCACGCTGCTGCCGGAACTTGCATTGAGGTATGTCAGCGGAACTCCGTTCGAGCCCATCGGCGTATTCAAGGGAACGCTGCCGCTGCTCACGCTGCCCGACCTGGGCGCGCTGCTGCCGGAACTTGAATTGAGATACGTCAGCGGAACTCCGTTCGAGCCCATCGGCGTATTCAATGGAACACTGCCGCTGCTGACACTGCCCGACCTGGGCACGCTGCTGCCGGAACTTGAATTGAGGTACGTCAGCGGAACTCCGTTCGAGCCCATCGGCGTATTCAATGGAACACTGCCGCTGCTGACACTGCCCGACCTGGGCACGCTGCTGCCGGAACTTGAATTGAGGTACGTCAGCGGAACTCCGTTCGAGCCCATCGGCGTATTCAATGGAACACTGCCGCTGCTGACACTGCCCGACCTGGGCACGCTGCTGCCGGAACTTGAATTGAGGTACGTCAGCGGAACTCCGTTCGAGCCCATCGGCGTATTCAACGGAACACTGCCGCTGCTCACGCTTCCCGACCTGGGCGCGCTGCTGCCGGAACTTGCATTCACGTATACCAGGGGGACTCCGTTCGAACCCAATGGCGTATTCAACGGAACGCTCCCGCTGCTCACGCTGCCCGACCTGGGCGCGCTGCTGCCGGAACTTGCATTCACGTATACCAAGGGGACTCCGTTCGAACCCAATGGCGTATTCAACGGAACACTGCCGCTGCTCACGCTGCCCGACCTGGAAGCGCTGCTGCCGGAACTTGCATTCACGTATACCAGGGGGACTCCGTTCGAACCCACCGGCGTGTTCAATGGAACGCTGCCGCTGCTCACGCCGCCCGACTTGGCTGGGCTTGCTGCCGGACTTGAATTCTGGTAAGACAGCGGGACTCCGTTCGATCCGACTTTGGTATTCAGCGGCGCGCTTCCGCTGCTGCTGCTCGTCTTGGACGGGCTCGCTGCCGGACTTGAATTCTGGTAAGACAGCGGGACTCCGTTCGATCCGACTTTGGTATTCAGCGGCGCGCTTCCGCTGCTGCTGCTCGTCTTGGACGGGCTCGCTGCCGGACTTGAATTCTGGTAAGACAGCGGGACTCCGTTCGATCCGACTTTGGTATTCAGCGGCGCGCTTCCGCTGCTGCTGCTCGTCTTGGACGGGCTCGCTGCCGGACTTGAATTCTGGTAAGACAGCGGGACTCCGTTCGATCCGACTTTGGTATTCAGCGGCGCGCTTCCGCTGCTGCTGCTCGTCTTGGACGGGCTCGCTGCCGGACTTGAATTCTGGTAAGACAGCGGGACTCCGTTCGACCCGACTTTGGCCGTAGAAGCAGCTGCCGCCGGCTGTGTTTTGGCCGGGGTGCTGGACTTGGCCGGCGAAGGCGTTGTCGCCGCCGGCGTCCGGGCCGAGCTGCCGGAACCGGAGGAGGTTGTGCTTTTGGGTGCAGAGGCTGCGGCTGGCTTGGAGGTGCTGGTTGCCACCGCAGTAGTTCCGATAATTTGGGCCATCCTTGAAGCTTCCCTTCTTCATGTAATGGAGATACGCTTGCAGGCGATATGCCGCAGAGTTCAAATCCGTTTGACCTGCGCGGCGCCTGCCCCCTGCCGGAACCTGGTGTATGTGCCGGGGTTGAATGCCCCCGATTCCGGGATTATACCGGAATGAACCGCATCACCCCCTCTCCGGCGAACCTTACCTCTTAATCCGCCAGGCCGCTGAAGAGGGCGCGATAAGCATCGTGCATCCGGCTCGCGCTGAACAGCGATTTGCGCTGCTGCAGACCGGATAATTCCCGCACCCAAGTCTCTTTGTCCGCCTCCTGAAAGTCTCGAATGGCGTTCTCCATCGAACCCTCTACATAGGGATCGAACTGGAACCGGTAATCTCCGATGATCTCGGCTATTCCGCCCCGGCAGCTGCAAATAACCGGAATTCCGGCATCCATGGCTTCCAGCACGACATAGCCAAACGGTTCATACAGCGAAGGAATAATGAGAGCGTCCAGAGAATTCAGGAAGCTCTGCTTCCGCTCTCCCTGGCACCAGCCCAGAAAGCGGACTTTCCCGGTCAGTTCAGCCGTTTCCCGGTACAGGAGGATTTCGCTCAAATGCTGCGGATCTTCCCGGCCGGAAGCAATGCGCAATTCCCCATCGACACGCCGGAAAGCTTTGACGCACTCGAGCAGCCCTTTGCGATAATCCATCCGTCCCAGGAATCCGAATATCCGGCGTTCACTGCGGAACGGCGGAAGACACACATCCGGTTGACGGAACTTCATCCCGTTGGGGATAGCCGCAATTTTGGCCGCCCATCCCGGATACAGTGCAGCAAGCTTGATCCGTTCGGCTTCACTGATGCACACGATTGCGCTGGCATACGAACAACACTGTTCGAACCGGAACTTCACCTCCATGTTCTCGCCGAACGGAGCTGCCGCGTTGAACGGTTCAACCGTCGGGACGGAATGCACAACATAGATCAGCCTTCTTCCCCGCAGAATGGTGGGGTCCAGCACCTCCGACAGCCCGTAGAAATGCAGCACCGCCATGTCAAAAGAAAGCTCTCCCACCCGATGCAGCTCATCCTGTCTGACCGCTGCAATATCCCGGTCTCCCGGGTACAGCTCCGCCCTCAAATCCGGCAGAGCCTGAGGATCGTAAATATGTATAAATCCGGTGTCGGCCTCGTGGCCCGCGTACATCTCGTTCATGTAAGAAGCGATGCCGCCTATGATATAGCCGCCGATCTCATTCGTCAGATGGACAGCCCGGTAATGCTCCGCGTATCGGAAGGCCATCATAGATCCGCCACCGTCCCCAGTACGACCTCATACTTGCGGATCAGATACTCCTGTTCCGGCGTCTCGGCGGCAAGCCAGATCGCCGGCAGTTTCTCCAGATCCGGGTCGTCGAATTTACGCCGCCAATCCAGCACCGCATAGCCTTTGAACCGGGGCGAAAGCCGAATGGGGCCCGTAAATACCAGCGTCTCTCCGTTCATCCTTACCGTCTCCGGAATTTCAATCCAATCCTCTTCCATTTGCAGTCCCCCCGATATGAGCCTCTTTTGCCGTTTAGAAGGCGGCCTCGCTGTGCAAACGCTTGCTTTGTTGTCCAAAAATTTAAGCGTTTTCATAAATCCGCCTTGCTCTATTATCGGGATTTAATGACAATTGTTTAGCTTATTTACATCCTGCCTAAAAAAAACCCGGGCCCGCCGCAGCGGCCCCGAGTCCTTCATTGGTGCAGGGCGGCACCGCCGCCAAATCGCCATATTTTTGCAGCCATCCCGGAAGAAATGCTTAGAAGGATTCGCTATAATTAAACTTAGCGGTGTGACTTATGTCACTCCCCCATCCTCTTAAGAAACGGAGAGAAGCCTGTATGACCCTTCTGGACACGTCCAATGTTACGTCCCCGCTGTTCATTACTGTATTGCTGTTCCTTCTGGTCCTGGTTCCGCTGGTCAGTCTCGGCATTCTCCGTCTGGTTCAGTCCCGGCGCCGTTCCGCCCTTGCGCTTATCGGAAGCAGCGTGCTGGTCGGCATGCTATTCCTCGGCATCACTTCCCTGATGTTTCAATGAAGCTTCCGCTCCCTCTTCCGGCGGTCCGCTTCGCGGTCAACGCGTTGAGCCTCTCGGAGAGAAGCAGCATCATCCCCGCCAGCAGCAGCAGATAGAACGGCAGGATATGAAGACTGAAGAGCGAAGCGCCCCACCCGAGCAGCGGCGGCATCAGCGTGCTTCCCATATAGGCCGTCGCCATCTGATAGCCCATAAGGGTCTGGGCCGCATTCTGGCCGAAGCGCACCGGCGTCTCATGCAGCATGCACGGGAAGATTGGCGCGAGGCCCAGTCCCACGATCAGGAACCCGGCTGTCGTGAATCCGACGGGCAGCGGCAGACACAACAGCAGCGCTCCGGCGGCCGCCACAATCTGCCCGGCACGGATCATCGCCAGATTTCCGGCGCGGAAGGTAAGGAATCCGGCAAGAAAACGGCCCAGCGTAATGCCTCCGTAGTACAGCGATACCCAGCGTGCGGCATCGTCGGCGGAGAGTCCTTTGATTCCGGCGAGGTAGCTGCTTCCCCAGAGTCCAAGCGTCGCCTCTATCCCGCAGTACAGCAGAAATGACAGCAGGGCGAACTTCACGCCCCGAATCCGAAGCGGACGAACCGGAGCGGACGCCTCACGCGTCATCTCCGCAGCGGGCAGAGCATCGGCTTCCGCCGCACCCGCCGCGGCTCCGGACAACGGCTCATTCTCCCTGTCCTCCGCCTCTGCACCCGATCCTTCGTTCACACGCTCGGTGCGGGCTTTCTCCTGCGCATGCTTCCGATCCATTCGTCCCCACAGCGGCAGCGACACCGCCAGCAGAACCACCAGCGCGAACTGCATCCCCGAGATCGTGAAATACCCGTGTCTCCATGCGCCGTCCCTTGAGATAAAAGCCGACATGATAATCGGGCCGATGGTGGCGCCCACGCCCCAGAAGCAGTGCAGCCAGCTCATGTGATGGGCTTTGTAATGGGCGGCCACATAGTGGTTCAGCGCCGCATCGACTGAACCTGCGCCCAGACCGAGCGGAATGGCGAACAGATACAGCCAGCCGATCGAAGGCGTGAGCGCGAAGCCGAGCAGAGCCGCTGCGGTCATCAGACAGCTCAGCAGCGTCACCCTGCCCGTTCCCAGCCGCTTGACGACATAGCCGCTCGCCAGGCTGGATACAATGGTGCCCGCCGCAATCGTCATGTAGAGCCAGCCCGCTCCGTCCAGCGAAGCGCCGAACTCTCCGCGCATCACCGGCCAAGCTGCGCCAAGAAGCGAATCCGGTAGCCCCAGACTGATGAACGCCAAATAAATCATAATCAGAAAAAACAAAGCCATTCCTGCATTCCCTCCCCTGAATAACTCCCGCACTCTAGGCTTCCAGCAGCAGCTCCAGACCCAGACGGTACAACCCGGTCAAATAATCGTTCTCCCAATCGCTCCTCACCAGCCCGGGCAAATGCCCGACCGGAACCCAGCGGGCGCTTGCTTCAGCAATACGTTCCAACAGACCCGGACTTGCCTCTTCCCCGTGAAAAATAATCCGGCTCGGGTTCAGAATCGCGGTCAGCGCCGCGACGAGCCGGCTGAGGGCTTCAGCCCCTTCTTCCTCGCGCCCCGCCCGGCCGGCTCCCGACAGCGCTGCGTCTTCCTGGGCTTCCTCCAGCGCCTGGCCGAAGTTCAGGTCTCCGCCAAGCGGCACGAATGCGATTTCTCCGGCAAAAAAACTCCGGCCGCGCACCACCTGGCCGCCGATCAGAATCCCGGCGCCGGGCCCGTTGCTCCCCCGGTACACATAGACCAGCGACTCCGGCTCCGGCACGTTCTCCCGGTGCGCATAGCCCAGAACCGCGGCGTTCATATCATTCTCGATCACCGTGGCAATGCCGAACCGCTCTTCGCAGCGGGCGCGCAGATCCAGACCGGCGAACCGGTCATAGCCCGGAATAAAGATCAGCCGGCCCTGATCGACCGAACCGGGGACGCCGACGGCAATCCCGCGGACGCGCGGGAAGCGGGCCAGAAGCGGCTCTATAATCCGATAGAGTCCTTCCTCGCCCGCTTCCAGCACAGAAGGAAAGCGGCCGGCCTCTTTCTGTACTCCCTGCCCGTCAAAGACGGCATAGACGGTCTCCCTGCGTTCCAGGAACAGGCTCAGACAGAGCGCGTATTCCGGATCATACGCATAACGGACCGCCGGTCTTCCCCCGCCCGACTCATCCCGGCCCGCCGGCTGGATCTCCCCCTCCCGTTCCATACGGGCCAGGAACTTGCCGACCGTCGGGAAGCTCAGCCCCAGCTTGCGGCTGAGCTCCGCCCGGGTCGAGCTGCCGCTATGCAGCAGCTCCCGGCGAATGCCGCGCAGAATATGAGCCCGGACCGCCTTGGGATCGGTGGGAGGTGTAGGCTCAGGCATAAGACTTGCCTCCTCGCATCACTTATTAAATACCTTTAAAAAGTCGCCACGGCGATCTTAGCATACCTTGGCCCAGGGTTCAACCGTTACCTTGGTCCGGGCGCCGGGAACATGCCAAAAAACCCCCGGAAGACATCCGGGGGTACCGTTCAGAAGCTGCTCATCCGATTAGCGGCGAGCGGCCAGCGCTTTATTAAATTGAGTCTTGTTCATTCCGACGATCCGGGTATCGCCGATCAGCGTGACCGGTACGGCCCGCATTCCCATATCCCAGACCTGCTGGGCGAAGTCGTCGTTCTGTTCGATATTGCGTTCCTCGTAAGCGACGCCCTTGTCGTCCAGGAAGCTCTTGATCCGGCGGCAGTGCGGGCAATTCGTTGAGGTGTAGACAATAACGCGATCCATGGCACCCTTCCCTCCCAATCGCAATCATCCTTGGGCCATTTCCGGCATCAGACTGCCCTTCCATTATAACCCGACTTAAGCGTCCGGGCAAAAGTCCGGATCGAATTGGGGGCGGGAAGCCATGCCTGCCGCCTCTTGCCGGCAAGTCAGGCTTGCAGGACCGCGCTGTGTTCCAGGCTCTCGATGTACTTCTCCGCATCCAGCGCCGCCGTGCAGCCGCTTCCTGCTGCCGTAACCGCCTGCCGGTAGCGCGTATCCTGTACGTCGCCGCAGGCAAATACACCCGGAATATTCGTCTCGGAAGTTCCCGGAATGGTTGCAATGTAGCCGCCGGCGTCCAGGGTGACCTGACCGCCGAGGAAAGCCGTGTTCGGCTGATGCCCGATCGCCACGAACACGCCGCTGGCCGGAAGAATCCGCTCTTCGCCCGAATCGTTGCTGCGCACGCGCAGGCCGGTTACGCCGGCTTCGCCGGACAGCACCTCAAGCGGAGTCATATTGAGCGCCCAGTCGATTTTGGCATTGGCCCGGGCCCGATCCTGCATGATCTTGGAGGCCCGCAGTTCGCCCCGGCGGTGAACCAGCGTTACCCGGGATGCAAAACGGGTCAGGAAGCTGGCTTCCTCCAGTGCGGAATCCCCCCCGCCGACCACAAGAATCTCTTTGTTCCGGAAGAAGAAGCCGTCGCAGGTGGCGCAGGTGCTGACGCCCCGTCCGATGTTCTCCTGCTCTCCGGGAATGCCGAGATACTTGGCGGTGGCACCGGTCGAAATAATCAGCGTATCGGTTGTCAGTTCACCGAGACCCTCCACATTCAGCTTGAACGGACGCTCCCCGAGTTCGACGCTGTTGACCCAGCCGCTGCGGAATTCCGCGCCGAAGCGCTCCGCCTGGCTGCGCATGCGGTCCATCAGCTCGGGTCCCATAATCCCTTCAGGGAAGCCCGGGAAATTCTCGACTTCCGTCGTCGTGGTTAATTGCCCGCCAGGCTGCGGTCCCTCCAGAACGAGCGGATTCAGGTTGGCGCGGGCCAGATAAATGGCGGCGGTCAATCCCGCGGGTCCGGTTCCTACAATGATAGCTTTATACATGGGGGTGTCCTCCTCAGGATGCGGTATCGGCCGTCTTATTTATAATCATTCCAATGTATGTTTCATTATGAAAACAATTGATTCATCTGTCAATAGGATTGTTATACAGTGAGTTGTTCACAATCTAATTTGCGCATAAAAACCGCCGCCCGTATCAAACGGACAGCGGTTCATTCACGTTCTAGCGCAGCAGACGCAGGCCATTCAGGATGACCAAAATCGTGCTGCCTTCATGGCCGATCACACCGAACGGAAGAGCGATCCCGAGCGCAAAGTTGCTGGCGATGAGCGACAGGATCACCGCCACCGCGAATCCCATGTTCTGCTTGACGATTCGCCGCGTGCGCCGGGCCAGCCCGATTGTCGCTGCAATCTCCTCGATGCTGTCGTTCATCAGCACGACGTCCGCCACTTCCAGCGCCGCCCCGCTTCCTTTCATCCCCATTCCGACGCCGACCGTGGCGGCCGCAAGCGCCGGCGCATCGTTGACTCCGTCGCCGACCATGACGACATGCCCGTGCCGCCGGCGCAGCTCGGAGATGCGGGCCACCTTGTCTTCCGGCAGCAGGTCCGCATAGCAGTAATCGACTCCGGTCGTTCCGGCAATCATCTCCGCCGTCCGCGCCCGGTCGCCGGTCAGCATGGCCACCTGAACGCCCATTCGGCGCAGCTTCTGAACCGCTTCGGCCGCCTGCGGCCGGATGCGGTCCTGAAGGGCGAACAGTCCCGCCACCCGGTCCTCCGCGAGTACGGCGCAGACCGTCTTGCCTTCGTCTTCCCAGCGGGTCCGAAGCTCTCTCCAGCCCGCCAGCTCTTCGGCGGTGTTGGCCTCAAGGGCCCGGCGGGCAATGGCCGCCGTCTCCTCCCTTCCGGCTTCCTCGTCCAGCACATTGCTTTTGCCGACCCGCCAAGTTCTTCCCCGGAAGCGGCCCTCGATGCCCCAGCCGGTCAGCGAACGGCTCTCTTCCGCCGCACCCGGCTCAATGCCCCGCTCGCTCGCATACCGTACCACCGCTTCCGCCAGCGGATGCCGGGACAGATGCTCGACCGAAGCGCAGGCCGCCAGCAGCTCGTCTGGATCGACTCCTTCTGCGGCTGTAAAGTCGGTGACCCCCGGCATGCCTTCCGTCAAGGTGCCGGTCTTATCAAAAGCTACGACGGCAGTCTGCGCCAGGTTCTCCAGATGAACGCCGCCTTTGAAGAGAATCCCGCGGCGGGCGCTCTTGGAGATGGCGGACAGCATCGCCGGCATAATCGACGAGACCAGCGCGCACGGCGAAGCAACCACTAGGAACACCATCGCCTTGTAGAACGTGCTGCTCCAGCTCCAGTCCAGTACGAGCGGCGGCAAGGCGATCAGCAGCGCCGTTGATCCGACGACAAGGCGGGCGTAGACTGCCTCGAACTTTTTGATGAACCGCTGCGATTCGGGAACTTCCGTCTCCGCCTCTTCCACCAGCTTCACAATCCGGGCGAACAGGCTGTTCTCCGGCGACTGCGTGACTTCGACATAGAGCGGGCCTTCGCCGTTGACCGTGCCGGTGTACACTTCGCTGCCGACCGTTTTGTCCACCGGAACCGATTCGCCGGTAATGGAGGCCTGATCGACCGCCGATTGCCCGCGCACCACAACCCCGTCCGCCGGAATCAGCTCGCCGGGCCGAACCATGACGAGATCGCCGATCCGCAGATCATCGAGCGCCACCTCGCTCATGACGCCGTTCTGCATGACCACCGCCGTCGCCGGCTTGAGCGCCAGCAGGGCCGAGATGTCCTTCGTGCTGCGCTCCATTGTATAGCTCTCCAGCGCGCCGCTCAGGGCAAAAATAAAGATCAGCATCGCCCCTTCGTTCCAGTAGCCGATGGAAGCCGCGCCGAGCGCGGCGGCAATCATCAGCAGATTGACGTCAAGATCGCGCTCGCGGACGAGCGTCTGCACGCCCTCCCTCGCCTTGATCCAGCCGCCGATGGCATAGGCCGCCACATACAGCGCAATGGAGAGCGGCTGAGACCAGCTGGCCGCCGCCCAGGCCGCGAGCATCAGCAGCCCGCTGCCCAGCGCCGCCTGCATCTCCCCGTTTCGGATCATCGCCCGGAAGTCGAAGCGCCGCCCTTTCGGAGCGCGCGGCTTCTGCGCGCCTTCCCGGTACGCCTGCGGCAGTGATTTGGTCGTTGCTTGCATCGTGAACACCTCATTTTAAAAGTTTTTCGGAACTATACTTCATCGATTGGACTTTGCAGAAAAACTCGCTTCGGAAGCATGGGCTGTTTTTCGGAAGATAAACTTCCTGAGTTAGCTTTGCAGAAAAACTCGCTTCGGAAGCATCGGCTGTTTTTCGGAACAGGGCTTTCGGACTGCCTCATTGAGAATGAGAGCCATTCTTAAAGCCCTTAAAATGACACATGCTGCCCCGGCTTCGCCGGGACAGCATGTTATTGAGAATGAGAATCATTGTTTACATTGTCCAAAAAGTTTTCCTTCGCACAACTTTATAATTATAGTATACCCTTTCGCTCAAACTGTAAACCGGGCAAATGCCCGAAATCGGCGAATTCGACAAAAAACGCCGCTGCGCAAATACGCACGGCGTTGTCCTTCATTTCCTTGCCGGGCTAAGCCTAAAGAGCGGCTTCCCTGCCGCGCACTTCGCGGTCTTCAGCCGATCCGGCCGCTCTCCTCCAATCCGCCGCAGCGCTCCTGGCGGTCGATCCAGGTCAGGCACGCCGCCCGGAGCAGCGCCTCCGTCCGCTGGGCCGGCGCGCAGAAGATTCCCCCGAGGCCGATCCGGTAGAGATCGGCCAGCGCGGCAGCCGCGGGAGGACCGGCGGCCAGCAGCGCCGCCGCCGGCTTCACCCGGCGCACGGCGGCCGCGATGTCCTCCGCCGCGCAGGCAAATCGCGCGGCCGCTTCCTCCGGCGCGGCTTCGTCCGCCGCGCCGTCCAGCACCAGGAAATCGGCGGTGCGCCCGATTTCCGCGGCGGCGGGCGCCGCCAGATCGGGGGCGATCAGCGCCCCGATCCGGCAGGACGCCGCGAACCGGTGGCCGAGCGTCTGTTCGGCCACCGTCTCGATGAATTCGCGCGCAGCAGCGAATTCGGCAGGGCTGGCGGGGTACGCCGCCAGCAGATCCAGGCGGCAGTCGCCGCCGGCGCGCTGCCAGTCCGTCAGCACCAGAAAGAGCGCTTCCAAAACCGCGTCCTGCAATTCGCCAAGACGCCCCCCGCATGCCCCTTCAAGCTCTGGCGGCGAAGGAAGGGCCACCGCCAGCCAGTTGGTCAAGACCCCATTTAGTGGACATTGAAAAAAACACCTAGGCTCCAAGCTGGCGTCGGTACTCTACTGGCGTCAGTTTGTTTAATTTACGCTGTGGTCGTCTTCGGTTGTAAAACCGTATGTATTTCTCGATTCTTCTTTGTGCCTCAGCCATTTTTCGGATATCATAAGGATAGAGTCCTTCCGTTTTGAG
>NZ_JAVFHT010000030.1:0-23550 GCF_031470375.1 Paenibacillus glufosinatiresistens | reverse complement strand
CTTTAGGCTATAGAACGCCTGTTCAGTATCGCCAAGAAGCCCTTAAACAAGTTGTCTGATTTACTGTTGACAATCCATTTTAACCTTCTAAAAGGGTGAGAATAATGAATCCATTTAATCTTATAAAAAACGGAGATTTATCTGATTTGATAAATTTTGTTCATTTACACGAAGGGAGTATGAAAACGTCTCGTTCTTGCCGTTGCTGCCCCGCTGTGTAATGTTGCCATTGTTGTCGTAGGTGTACGTGTATTGGTTCAGCACCGTACCTGGCTAGTCTTAATGTAAAAGTCGGCACTCTAGTTACTATAGCTACACCAGTACGAAATGACTATCAAAGGTCGTGAGTTTGCAAGAGCTTGTTTAGAGAGCCATGGTGGGCTGCCTAAATGGGAATAATATTAAATATATAAAAAGAGGTGTTATATGAGGACAGTCGGTTCTTTAATGAGAGTTTTTCTTTCAATTTTACCAAGTACTATACTTTTATTTATATTGTATTATTTTTATCCTAAAACGGGCTTAGGAATAATTATTGCTATTCCAATCATATATCTAATTAATATAAGTATGTTTCTAGTAGCCAACCATTTCTCACTCAAGAAGAGTTTTGCAACAAAAACTTTTTTATGGGTAATAACAGTATTTATTTCCTTGATTATTACTCTGTGTATTTTTCCTCAAGATTATGGACCCAAAGTAACATCTCGTCTTATTGAAAAAATCTTTTAATAAATTATTATAATAAGGATTTTATGTTAGTATATAGTAATTAATTTTATTGTAATATTGAACGAACCTGGAGAACAACTCCCTCCCTCAAGGCCCTATTTTCTTATAAGACGGAATATGATAAAGAAACTAAGTTATTTATAAATTCACCAGGATTCAATAGCGTGGGAACTCCAAGAGGACAATTCAAGAGATTTGGAAGCGACTCACATGCGGATTTAGCACCACATGTTCATCAGCCACAAAGCAATGTTGACCCATCTGGAAACGTAAGAGGCTCTGTAGGAAGTAAGACCAAAAACGGCGGAGTAACCTCTCCTACGCGGAATGATGTAAGTCAGTTATATGACTATCTTAATAATGGGAAGTACAGACCTTGATTAATGAGAGGTGTATGCATGTCGTATGCGATTTTTGATTGCTCCCAGTTTCTAACTTTTAGCTGTGATGAGGAAGTGTATAAAAACGATTTAGCTCGATTTGAAAGATTAGGAATGAAAGTGTTACTAAAAGAAGAAATAACTAAGAAGAAGCTAACCTATTTGAATCCTTTCCTTCAGGAAAAGGTAATTGAGCTATTCGACCAAGAATTTATAGGTGTATTTGAGGATTGGAAGGAAGAAAAAAGTCCGCCAATTGAACTTATCAATCTTAAAACAGAAATCAGTGAATTTTGTAGTAAGACGAACATTAAATCTTTGAAGTTAATCTTCATCTCATGTGCATCAGAAAATATTGAGGAGGACACAATTGTTAACAAGAGCGTTCATATTGACCAGTTTTATGCAGGACTTTTTGTACTTTCTAAATGGAACTTGAAAGAAGTAGCCGATAATTTGATTCTTACAATTACTTTGTAATTATTCTTCTACCTTGATTGGCTTCGTGCCTTTCAAGGTTTCTTTTTGAAGGGGAAGTTATACGAACAAATGGATTATGGTCAGATACCATAATAATCTCCTAGGGTTTCAGCGTATTTATTTTCCAGAATTGAGGGTAATCAACAGTAGGGCAGCGTACCAAAATATCATTAGCAGAATTGGATAGGGGCAACGTTGTGAGCTTGTAGAGACAGGGCCAGACCTTATGGAGCAAACCTTGTTGAGTACCTATGACTACGACATTTGGGGTAATCCGAAAGTGACGGAGGAGAACTGGTGCCATCAACAAGCGCAGTTTCGCTACACCGATGGAGGATTGGTGAATGTGAAGAAAGTGGTGAGGTGGATTGGAGCATGGAATTATTTCCGGAAGATTCAATTCGAGAATTTGTAGAATGGAAAGCCGCTAATCCTACCCACTTTACCTGGTGGAATTATCTTAATGTGAAATCTGATCTCCAGACTGCTTTGGCATTCGCTAGATTTTATTATCCTGAAATTATTGAAACAGAGGGATATTTTTTATTGAAAGACAAATTCAACTTGGAAGTATTTAAAGGTTGGAAGAGTGAATGTAACAACGACAAGCGCAGTGTTGAAAAAATGATGAATTTGTATGAAGTGAAAGACTTTTTCCATATTAACATCAATCCAAATGAAGATTTAATCGGACAGACTCGATGGCTAAGTGAAGTTCTTCAATTGTTTTGGTCGATGAGTTTTGTTCATCGGTATCCTGGGAGAAGAATCAACGTTCATATTTTTGATGATAAGGGGAGTAGATTTATCACGGTATACGAAGAGTAGTATTTTTGAAAAAAACTGTGTATATCAAGAAAAATACCACAGGAAAATGGGCTTGTAGAGAATACAATGATGGATCTCCTGTAATTATTATTTCGCATTGCAGGTACGTTAAGTATTTTATTGAGATTAATTCTTCTTGTTTTTATTTTATTGGTTTAATTTACAGTAAACTAATATAAAGGAGGATATGGCATGAAAACTTTCGGTCGCGGAATGCTGGAACGGAGACGTACGGCTACCACTACAACGGCAACCTGACAGACGGCACCGACCATCTCGGCACTCCTGCCCAGCATACGTTTTATCTATAACCCGCTGATTTATGTGGACCCGAGCGGGCATATTTTGGACACGCTTCTGGACGTTGGTTCTTTAATCTACGACACCTATAAATTCGCAAAAGACCCAAGCTGGGGAAATGCAGGATACGTTGCCCTGGATGCGGCCTCGGCATTGGTGCCATTTGTGCCCAGTGCAAGCTCGGCAGTCCGGGCAGGGAAGGCGCTCAGCAAGGTGGATGATGGCGCAGATATTGCAAGCAGCGCTGCTAAGGCGGCTGAGGGGACGGGTAATAATCCTCTACGAAGAACAGGAGATCAACAGGCTTTACATGATTTAGCTAAAGAATCTGTTAAAGAAGCAAAAAAAGGAAACCCAATCTCCGAGCAAGAAGCGAAAGTTCTTGATGAATGGGCTAACGAATATGGTGTTCCTCAACATCATCAAGCTTATTCAGGAAGCGGAAAACACTTCCCTGGTGGAAATTATCAAGATCATACCCATATTTAGAATGAACATGTACCATACAAACCTTAGGAGGGTATGCTTTGAGTAAAATCGAGCTATATTCAAATGGATTACTAATTAGGACTATTGATAAAATACATGAAAAGTATTTGGGCGTGGAGGGTGACTGTTGGAACATTGATGAAGATACAGAAGGAATAGATCCTAATGAGGGAAAGTTTCTTAATAATTTTTGTTCTAAAAATATTAATATTTCATGGTCTGGTGATGATATTGTAGAAGCGAGTTCCGATATTAATTTTGCGAATAGGTATGTAAATGCATATTTACAAGCCAATCTTCAGCCTTTGGTTTTACTTTGTAAAACAAACAAAATGATACCAACTTTTCACATGGATATAGAGAGTCGGGCAAATGGCAACTTAATTTTTATTGGTTTTGATTACGCTTATTCGGGAGGAAGTTTTTATTCGTGTGTATTTAGTGATTTATATACAAAAAGGATACCTGAATTACGAGATATTGATTTAAATGCGTATGGATTGATTAATTCTGAGGAAGAGTTAACTAATTTTATTGAAAGGAGAAATGAACTTATTATTAAGGACGAGGCAAGTAGGTTCGAAGCAGGGGAATTCACAATATATAAACTGTGGAAGTATGCTGGTGAATTCCCTATTGATATTACATGATTGTTTAACTTATACATCTCTTTTATATCTTCCGAACAATTTTATATAACCTTGATTGGCTTCGTGCCTCTCAAGGTTTTTTGCTAACCGGACAAGTCGGAGGGGGCTTGATAAAATGACCAGCATGACAGCGAAAGGAGAATTAATCGGCATGTATGCACAAGTAAAATCATTTTAAAATAGCTACTTCGATTTATCTCTTGGTAATCGGGAACCTGGTATTGGTGTGTTGGCAAGCAACCCAGTATAAATCTTTTAATAAGGAAAAGGTCATTTTGTATTCCAATATGGTTGCTTTTATGGAAAAAGAGATGTGGATTATAACCAGGGAAGGATCTTATGCGCTCTAAATTGACTGGTGGTGATCCACCTACCGTAAAGGGGTGATTTATATCTTTGTCATTTTGCGGTTAATAGTTGGCGCCTTTTTTATCGCCAACGGCGTTTGGTTTTTGAGAAAAAGGGAGATCACGTTCATCTTTAAAAAGTTTACTGGAGTTGAAAAGAAAACATACAGTGAGAAATTTCCGTTAACCGTAGGGCGAATAATTGGTGTTGTCTTGATCCTAATGGGCGCGTACGTCCTAGTCTTTGGAATACCGGATTTTTATCTTAACTCGTAGGGTACAGAGGGTGGGGGGTGAAAGATCTTTCGCTCTATTTTCAAAGTTATCAACTGAGTAGGGATCAATTAAAACGAAGGGATGGGGTAACATGAGAACTTTTGGTTGGGGAATGTTATATACAGTTGGGATTTTTGTGGTCATGCTGATTGTTTCTCTAATTACCGGAGACCGTGTGAGTCTGCCCGGGTATGTTTTTATACCCTTATTAGTTGTCGTGTGGGGGATTGCCTTTTATCAATCTCGCAGAGAACGTGAACGAGCAAGGTAGAGTTTTGGCCTGCCTGGTATTCTGCAACGGGCCCTTCTGCATACCTGATTTTTCAATCAAGGGTTAGTCCAGAGAACCTAACTATTACCTGTAAAAGTTTCCGAAAATGTTTGTCACAAAGTTCCGGGTGTTCTCTCCAACCCTTCTGCTGCTTCCGGTGTAGAGGTTGGAGAGTTTGCTCCCTATCTTTTTACAGGCAAGCCAACGGAATTAGCCCTCCTTCTCCAGGGTTCGGCTCTCCAGCGGCTGTACCGGACGGTTGTCATGGGGAAATAGATGGCGAAAAGCGCCGATCTGTTCTTCGGACCAGGTGATGGGCTGCTGCAGGACGGTCCATTGGACGCCTTCGCTGCATGGAGGTGTGGTCAGGGAACCGTGATAGCGGTAGGAGTGAAGGTCTGCCGGCAGCAGCGCTTTTAGATCAAATGTTCCGTCGATCACGGTGGGGTCCTTGCTCTCTTCCTGGGGAAGATGGGACCAAAGCTTGTTCAGTTCCTTGTTCTCGGCCCCCCCGTTAATCAGAACGCCAAGAACGGCCAGCTTCCCGTCTTCACTCTGATGAACGAAGTGCAGCTCCATCTCCGCATGTTTCCCATCCACTTCATGCTCACTGGGCAGATGGAAGTGGAACTGCTTCAACGTGTAAGTCTTCCCCTCCAGAGTCAGGGTGTTGCCGGTTCCCTTCACGCTTACTTGAACCGTGTGGCCGTTGTTAACCAGGGAGACCTCCGAAGGCGAGTACTTCACCTCAACGGGATGGAGCTTCTTGTTTATTGTAGCTTCGCTGGGCTTGATGTTGATAGGCGATTGCTCTTTGCCCAGTTCACAGGTCTTGAAGTCTTCTTCAAGCTCGCCCCAATGCTGCGGTGAAGTATCTCCTTCATAGGACCAGTGAACCGGATGAGCCTCCGCCTGGGCTTGGGCCCCGGAGGTAACGGCTGGTGCAGAATCTTCTTCATCTGAGCAGCCGGAGAGCAGCCCGCCGAGCATGAGGGCAGACAGCAGGAGACGCGAGTATAACAGCTGAGTACGCATTTGCATCCTTCTTCCAAATATGTATTTATATGAATGGATTCATTCTACTATTTGGAAAATAAAGGAACAAGGGAAGAGAGACTTATTTTATTCATTGGAATATCGACATCTCTACATAGGCAGAGGTACGACAGAGGCACAGAGAGTAGTAAACGGTAATGATGGCGGGGAACAACATAACGGATACTAGACTTCAATCATCGCGGCGATGGGGCGGACTCAGATGACTCTATTATAGAGATTTCACTGGATTTGTCCGATCTATCGGACACCAGAGACCTTATTCTTATCTGGAAGCGCTTTCTACGGGATGGAACTATGTAATAAGGGCCCCTGGGTCCGTTTTGCTAAAATAATTCGGGGATTTGCGGCCAATAAGGGCTCCTGGGTCCGGCAAGCGGACCGTTCGGCTATACCTTGGCCTCGTTCCGCTATCTCCGCGCCGCCCAGCAGTGTCGCCCGCCTCGCCTTGGTTGCCCGCATTGCCGCCCGCCCGGCTGTCCGCGCCGCCCGGCTCCCGCGCGGCTACCTGGCCGTATCGCCTGTCTCGCCTGCGTCAGCCGCCCGGGCTATACCCAGCCCGGCTCCCGCGCTGCCCTTGGCAACCCGCGCCCGCCCGGCTGCCCCCGCTCCCCCGAAGCCTTGGACTTTCCCCCGCCTCTGTGCTAATTTGAAGGACAGGAAGGTTCGTCCACTTAAGGTGGACAACCGTTGGAATGGCGGTGCGTGATGAAAGGATATGCGATCCCGGTACATGGTCCCGTCCGGCTCGTGATGACAGGCAAGTTCGAAGCTTCTTCGGAGGACTGGATGCATCTTAGCCGGGTGATGACCGACTACGAGCTGATTGTGGTGACGGAAGGAACGCTTTATATCGGGGCGGACGGGGAACGGCATACGGTCGAGAGAGGGGAGTATCTGCTGCTGCCGCCGAAGACGGAGCAGTATGGCTGGCGGACCTCCAAGTGCGCCTTCTACTGGCTTCATTTTCTGGAGGGGGAACAGGCGGGCGATTCCGGGGAACGCATCGTCATCCCCGAGAGGAAGCTGCTGGTCAGCCCCGACAAGCTCACGGTCATGATGAAGCAGCTTCAGGACTCGATCCGTTCTTATAATGAGAAGCATCTCAACAATTATATGGCGTCGGCGATTCTGTGCGAGCTGTACAACCAGACGCGAAGCGAGCCGGGCGGGGCCCGGCCGCGGCCGCGGCAGGAGCAGCTCTTCTATGATATTCAGGATTATATCAGCTACCGCCGGACGGAGAATATCCGCGTATCCGAGGTGGCCCGCCACTTCGGGTACAACAGCAAATATTTGTCGGAGCTGTTCGCCGGGCTGGCCGGCGTGCCGCTCAAGCGATACATTATCCAGCAGCGGATGGAAGCCGCGAAGCATCTGCTGACCGACACCAACGCGAGCATCGGCGAGATTGCGGCCTGGCTGCATTACAGCGACGCCCATCATTTCATGAAGGCGTTCAAAAAAAACGCCGGACTCACGCCGTCCGAATTCCGCGGTGCCTTCTCCCGGCGTATCCTCAACCGCGAATAGCCGCCCGGGCCAGCCCGGCGGCTCTTGCTGCTGCTCTTGCGGTTAGCCGAGCAGCTTCCATTCGCTGCGCAGCAGCCCGTAGACGGCATGGTGAACATAGCCGTCCGGCAGCTTCTCCGCTTCCCGGATCACACCTTCCAGCACAAACCCGAGCCGTTCCGGGATTGCCCGGCTGCTCCGGTTCCCGGTGGCGCACCGGATCTCGACCCGGTTCAGCTCCATCTCCAGCAAGGCGTAATCCACGAACACCCGGCAGGCGGCGGTCATATAGCCCCGGCCCTCATAGCCTTCTCCGAGCCAGTAGCCGATGCCGACCGAGCGGTTATGCCAGTCGACCCCATGGAAGCCGATGACGCCGGCGAACTCCTCCCGTACCCACAGTCCGGCCGTAAAAGCGCCGTTGTCCGCCGCCTGCTTCACCGACTTGCTGATAAAAGAGGCCAGATGGCTCTGCTCGGTCACATCATCGACCCAGGGCAGCCACCGGCGAAGCCGGGCCCGGGAGCGCTCCACCTGAAGAAACATGGGACGGACATGCTCGGGGGCCAGCGGCTTCAGCACCAGCTCGTCGTCAATGTTGTACTGAAACATGCGCCACTCTCCTTATTTGCGCCGAGCTCTCCACTCCAGCGCGTAAATGTCTTCCTCTAACCCCTGCATCCGCTGGGCGGCCAGCAGACGGCAGTCGGCCAGCGCCTGGTTGTAGACGACCGGGCCAAGATGCTCCAGGCAGAAGTCCAGCAGATTGCTTGCGGCCAGCTCGCCGATGGCCTCCCCGCGTTCCAGCTCGAAATAGGCCTGGAATTCCGATACGAGGGCTTCGCGCCGTTCTTTCGGCAATTTCATTGCTTTCATAGAAGAAATCCTCCGCTCCCGTGATGATGAATAGAAATCATTGTCTTCACCGTATGCTAACGCAAGGCGGCGGATTCGTCAAAGGGGAAGCGCAGAAGGGGCGGCAGCCGGAAAGCCGGATTCCGCAGCGTCCCGCGGCGTTTTATTGAACAATCGGGTCTTAACGGGTATATTAAAAAGATACATTACCGAGTGAAAGGTTGATTGCAGTGGAGAACCGTACGACCCCCTCCAATTTCATCAAAACGATTATTTCCGAGGACTTGAAGTCGGGAAAAGTGAACGGCGTCGTCACCCGTTTTCCGCCGGAGCCCAACGGCTATCTTCATATCGGCCATGCCAAGGCGATCTGGATTAACTTCACCCTGGCCGACGAGTTCGGCGGCGAGACCAATCTGCGCTTTGACGATACGAATCCGCTCAAGGAAGATACGGAATACGTGCAGTCCATCCAGGAAGACGTGAAATGGCTGGGCTACGAGTGGAAGAATCTGCGGTTCGCTTCGGACTATTTTGAGGAGATGTACCAACGGGCGGAATTGTTGATTCAGAAGGGCAAAGCCTACGTCGATGATTCGACTCCGGACGAGATCCGCGCCCTGCGCGGCACGCTGACCGAGCCGGGCAAGGATAGCCCGTACCGGAACCGCAGCGTAGAAGAGAATCTTGACCTGTTCCGCCGTATGCGGGCCGGAGAATTCGGCGACGGGGAGAAGGTGCTGCGCGCCAAGATCGACATGGCTTCGCCGAACATCAATCTGCGCGACCCGGTGATCTACCGGATTGCCCATGCCCATCATCATAATACCGGCGACGCCTGGTGCATCTACCCGATGTATGCCTTCGCCCATCCGCTGGAGGATGCGATCGAGCATGTGACCCACTCCCTCTGTTCGCTGGAGTTCGAGGACCAGCGGCCGTTCTATGACTGGGTGGTGGCGGAATGCGAGATGGAGGCCGAGCCGCGCCAATATGAATTCGGCCGTCTGAACTTGGCCCAGACCGTCACCAGCAAGCGCAAGCTGAAGCTGCTGGTGGACGAAGGGCATGTGGACGGCTGGGACGACCCGCGGATGCCGACGATCTCGGGTCTGCGCCGCCGGGGCTATACGCCGGAGGCGATCCGCAGCTTCGTCTACGAGACCGGGATTTCCAAGAGCCAGGGGCTTGTGGACCTCGGGATGCTGGAGCATTTTATCCGCGAGGATCTAAAGCTGAAGGCGCCGCGCACGATGGCCGTTCTCCGGCCGCTGAAGGTGGTCATCACCAACTACCCGGAGGGCCAGACCGAGTGGCTGGAAGCCGAGAACAATATCGAGAATGAAGAGATGGGCGTGCGGAAGATTCCATTCTCCCGGGAGATCTATATTGAACGGGACGACTTCATGGAGAACCCGCCGAAGAAATTCTTCCGCCTGTTCCCGGGCAACGAGGTGCGGCTGAAGTATGCGTACTTCATTACCTGCAACGAGGTTATCAAGGATGAGAACGGCGAAGTGGTGGAGCTGCGCTGCACCTATGATCCGGACACGAAGACGAGCACCCGGAAGGTGAAAGGCACGCTGCATTGGGTAGAAGCCTCCCACGCCGCCCCTGCCGAGTTCCGCCTGTACGAGCCGCTGATTTTGGACGAAGAGCCAGAGGGCGAAGCGGCGGAAGCGGAAGGGGAAGACAAGCCGGAGAAGACGTTCCTCGACAAGCTGAATCCGAATTCGCTGGAGATTCTGCACGGCTTCGTCGAGCCGGGACTCAAGGACAGCGCGCCGCAGGACAAGTTCCAATTCTTCCGCCACGGCTACTTTAATGTAGACAGCCGCTACTCCAAGCCTGGCGAGCCGGTGTTCAACCTGATTGTCAGACTGAAGAGCTCCTACCAGCCGCCGAAGGAAGGGTAGGCAAGTCCCCTGCTTCGGGCAGGGCTTGCCTATCCTTCAGTCGGAGCAGCCGTGGGACTATAGGACCGTCTTTTGCCGTCTTTCGACAGGTGAAAGACGGTCGTTTTGTCGAAAGTGTTGAAATACCAAGTAATCTTATATATAATTAAGAATATTAGATCAGGACTTTAGATCAGGACTATAGACAGAAGGGGCGAAATCATTTGAAGAACTATCGTATCGGCTTTATCGGCATGCTGCTGTTGGTGCTGCTGGTTACAGCCTGCTCGAACGGCAACAACAACGCTTCGTCTTCGAAGGGCGACGCTTCCTCCAGCCAGGCTCCGGCCTCCTCGGCGGCTCCGTCCGGCGAAGGCACACCCAAAGACGGCGGCAGCCTGATTATCGGCGTAGCGGCCGACCCGGTTATCCTCAATCCCAACTATGCCGGGGACCGCGTCAGCCTGACGATTGACCAGGCGCTGTTCGCGCCGCTGTTCCAAGTCAATAACGGCAAGAAGACGTTCTATCTGGCGGAGAGCCTGACGCCTTCCGCAGATAATCTGACGTATACCCTGAAGCTCAGAGACGGACTGACCTGGCATGACGGCGAGAAGCTGACGGCCGACGACGTCGTCTTCACAATCGAGAAAATTCTCGACGAGAAGCAGAACAGCTTCCTGCGCGAGAGCTTCGTCGTCGGCGGCAAGCCGGTCGAAGCCGTTAAGGTGGACGATCTGACCGTGGAGTTCAAGCTGCCGCAGGCCAGCCCGGCGTTCGAAGCCGCCCTGGTGCAGGTCTCCCCGATTCCGAAGCATATCTTCGAGAACGAGACGGATATTGAGAAGAGCAGCAAGAACGCGGCTCCGGTCGGCTCCGGCCCGTTCAAATTCAAGGAATACAAGACCGGCGAGTACCTGACGCTGGAGCGTTTTGACAACTACTTCGGCGGCAAGCCGCATCTGGATTCCGTCACGTACCGGATCGCCAAGGATACGAACGCAGCCAATCTGGCGCTGCAGAACGGCGAGATCAATGTGAAGTATCTCGACCCGCAGGATATCTCGACGATTGAAGCGACCGGCAACTTCGACATTCTGCCGTACAGCGAAGGACGCCTGTCCTACCTGATGTTCAACGAGAACAGCGACACCGGCGTACTCGGCAAGAAGGAAGTCCGCCAGGCCCTCTCTTACGCGCTGAGCCGCGACGAGATCATTCAGACTGCTTATACTTCCGGCGATTACGCCGATCCGGCCAAGTCGTTCCTGACGCCGGACGCGCTGTTCTTCACCAATGACGTTCCGACCTTCGACAATGATACCGCCAAGGCCAAGGAAATGCTGGACGCCGCGGGCGTGAAGAATCTGAAGCTCCGCTTCATCGTACAGAGCGGCAACAAGGTGCAGGAAGCCGTCTCTCTGTATGTGCAGCAGAAGCTGAAGGCTGTAGGCATCGAGGTGGAACTCCAGAGCATGGATTCCAGCGCCTTCGTCCAGAAGTTCAACGATCTGAAGGCCGCTGATTACGAACTCGTGCTGACCGGGTATATTATGGGATACGATCCGGACCCGTACCGCATTCTGTTCGCTTCAGGCGGAAGCTCGAACTACTCGCACTACAACAACCCGGCAGTCGATCAGCTGTTCGAGCAGGGTGCAGGCGAAGTAGACCCGGCCAAGCGCGGCGAGATCTACAAGAAAGCCCAGGTGCAGATTGCCGAAGACGCGCCGATCTATCCGATTGCCTACACGAAGACGATCGTAGCGGTATCGAAGCAGTTCGGCGGCATCGACGAAGCCGTGCTGAAGCCGGTTGTCATCTTCGAGGATCTGTCGAAAATCTATCAGAAATAACGCGTATCCCTACGCGTCCAAGAATAAGCGGGTTCCCGGCTCAGCCGGTGAGCCCGGTTTATTTTTTTGGCCGTATGGGCCCGGAGGGGACGGAATCTAGACATGGGACGAAGAATCGTGGGAAGACTGCTGCAGACCGTGCCGATGCTGTTCTTTGTCTCGGTGGTATGTTTTGCGATGATCAAGCTCGGACCGGGTGACCCGGTGCTGTCGTTTGTGACGCCGAACATGCATGCCGAGGATATTGAGCGCATCCGGCACAATCTGGGTCTCGATCAACCTGCCTATATTCAATATTTCAATTGGCTGAAGGAAGTCGTCCAGGGCAACTTCGGCTATTCGCTGGTTAACCATCAGCCGGTGCTGGATCAGATTCTGGACCGGCTGCCGGCTACGGCGGGCCTGATGGGGAGCGCCATCGGGATCGGCGTGCTGCTTGCCCTTCCGTTCGGCCTGCTTGCAGGTGCGAACCGGGGGCGCTGGCTGGACCGGGCGGTCAATGCGGTCGCCTATGTGGGAATCTCCATTCCCGTCTTTTGGCTGGCGATTCTGATGATCTATCTGTTCGCCATCCATCTGCACTGGCTGCCCAGCATGGGCATGCGGACAATCGGCGTCAGCTCGGCGGCGGATGTGCTGAAGCACGGTCTGCTGCCCTGCCTGACGCTGGCTTTCGGTTTCTTCGCGGTCTATGTCCGCTACATCCGCTCCAGCACCATCGGGCAGCTTCGGGAAGACTATGTGCAGCTTCAGTATGCGTTCGGCTCCGCCCGGCGCATCGTGCTGTTCCGGCATGTATTGAAGCATGTGATGCTGCCGATCATTACGCTGCTCGGCATGTCGATGGGGGATCTGGTCGCCGGCGCAATCGTCACCGAGACGGTCTTCTCCTGGCCGGGCATCGGCTCGCTCGGAATGACGGCGGTGAAGGGCATGGATTACCCGCTGATTATGGGAATTACCCTGCTGTCCTCGCTGCTCCTGATTCTGGGCAACCTGGCTGCGGATATTCTCTATACCATCGTGGACCCGCGCATTAAAGGATCGAGGTGACCCCTGTATGAACCGAAGAATCTGGACAAATATCGGACGGGAGCTGCGGGAGAGCCGCTGGGGCATTGCGGCCCTTGCGCTGCTCGGCGTGCTGGTGCTGGGCGCGCTGCTGGCCTTTCTCTCGCCGTATGACCCCAATCAAATGAATGTGATGGACCGGCTGCAGCCGCCGGGAGCGGACCATTGGTTCGGAACGGATGAATACGGGCGCGATTATCTTGCCCGGGCGCTGTACGGCGGACGAATCTCGCTGCTCGTCGGCTTCTCCGCCATGCTGGTCGCCTCGCTGATCGGTGTGACGGTCGGGGTGATCAGCGGCTATTTCGGAGGCTGGGTGGATTCGGTGCTGATGCGGATGCTGGATATTATTCTGTCTATCCCGTCGTTCCTGATTCTGCTGCTGCTCAGCGTCTTTCTGAAGCCGAACGTAATCAGCCTGATTCTGATTATTGCTTTTCTGATGTGGATGAACATCGCCCGGGTCGTCCGCGCCGAGACGATGACGCTGAAGGAGCGCGAATATGCGCTCTACGCCAAGGCCTCCGGCCAGAACACGCCGGGCATCATAGTGAAGCATATTCTTCCCGGACTGATCCCGACGATCATTGTCGGCGCGACCAACAGCATCGCCTCGGCGATTCTGATGGAGTCGTCGCTCAGCTTCCTGGGCTTCGGCATCCAGCCGCCGAATGCGACCTGGGGCAGCATGCTCAACAGCGCGCAGGGCTCGATGGCCCAGGCGCCGTATCTGGCGGTGTTCCCGGGGCTGCTGATTCTGTTGACGGTGCTCTGCTTCAATGTGCTGGGCGATATTCTGCGGGTCGGCTTCGAGCCGAAGCTGCTGAAGCGATAAGGAGGAGACGCAAGATGACTGAGCCTTTGCTGTCCGTAGACGATCTGAAGGTCTCCTTCCGGACGCGGGATGGAGAGAACGAGGCGGTGCGGGGAGTCAGCTTTCATATGGAAGAAGGCGAGACTCTCGGCATCGTCGGCGAATCCGGCAGCGGCAAAAGCGTGACCGCCAAGTCGATCATGGCGCTGATCCAGCCTCCCGGCCGGATTGCCTCCGGCACGGTAAAGTACCGCGGCCGCAATCTGCTGGAGCTGCCGGAGAGGGAATGGCGGCGGATTCGGGGGAACCGGATCGCCATGATTTTTCAGGACCCGATGACTTCGCTCAATCCGCTTCGCCGGATCGGGGACCAGATCACGGAAGTGATCCGGCGCCACCGCGGCTTGTCGAAGGCGGAGGCGGCCGAGGAGGCGGTCCGGCTGCTGGCCGATGTCGGCATTACGAACCCGCGCGAACGGCTGCGCCAGTATCCGCACGAATTCAGCGGCGGCATGCGCCAGCGGGTCGTGATTGCGATGGCCCTATCCTGCTCGCCCGAGCTGCTGATTGCCGATGAACCGACGACGGCGCTCGATGTGACGATTCAGGCGCAGATTCTGGAGCTGTTCAAGGATCTCCGGGAGAATTCCCGGACCGCCGTTGCGCTCATTACTCATGATCTCGGTGTGGTGGCACAGGTGTGCACGCGCGTGATCGTGATGTACGGCGGACTGATTATGGAAGAAGGCAGCGTAGAGGATATCTTCCGCCGCCCGCAGCATCCGTATACGCTCGGACTGCTGCGTTCGCTGCCCAAACGGGGAGCGGAAGGACGGGAGCGGCTGACGCCGATCGAAGGCTCGCCGCCCGAGCTGCTGAACCCGCCGCCGGGCTGCCCGTTCCGGGACCGCTGCCCGCATGCGTTCGCGCGCTGCGTGGAGCGGCCGCCGGCCTTTGAGCTGGGCGAGGGACACCGCTCCGCCTGCTGGCTGGCCGAGGAGATGGCCGCCGGTGTCCAAGCGAAGAGCGGGACGGCAGCTACGACAGATAAGGAGCGTGCGGCCGATGGCAACCGGGAATAAAGAAGTGCTGGTGGACGTCAGCGGGTTGAAGAAGCATTTTGTTGCCGAACGCGGACTCTTCGGCCGCCGGGAGAGCGTGCTGAAGGCCGTCGACGGCGTCAGCTTCCAGATCCGGCGCGGCGAGACGTTCGGGCTGGTCGGAGAGTCGGGGAGCGGCAAGTCAACGGTCGGCCGCTGCCTGCTGCGGCTGTACGATTACACCGCAGGCGAGGTGCGGTTCGGCGGCCAGCCCATCGGCGGGCTGGGAGAGAAGGCGCTGAAGCCGTTCCGGCGGCGGATTCAGTCGATTTTTCAGGATCCGTATTCGTCGCTGAACCCCGGGCTGAATGTGCTGGAGCTGATCGCGGAGCCGATGAAGATTCACGGCCTGTACCGGCCCGGCAAGAGCCGGGAGGAAGTGGTGGCGCTGCTGGAGAAGGTCGGCCTCAAGAGCGAGCATCTGTACCGGTATCCGCATGAATTCAGCGGCGGCCAGCGGCAGCGCATCTCGATTGCCCGCGCCCTGTCGGTGCGGCCGGAGTTCGTCGTCTGCGACGAGCCGATCTCGGCGCTCGACGTATCCGTGCAGGCCCAGGTCGTCAACATGCTGGAGGATCTCCAGCAAGAGCTTGGCCTGACCTACCTGTTCATCGCGCATGATCTGTCGATGGTCCGGCATATTTCGGACCGGATCGGCGTCATGTATGCGGGCCGGCTGGTCGAGGTGGCGGACAGCGATGAGCTGTACGACAATCCGCAGCATCCGTATACGCGGGCGCTGCTGTCGTCCATGCTGGAGCCCGATCCGACCGGCAGCGGCGAGCGGGTGCTGTTCGACCGCCGCGCGCTGTGGTTCGAGGCGGGGGAGGGCGGCGAGCTTCGCGAGGTTGCGCCGGGCCATTGGGTGGCGGACTACCGCCAATAAGGCAAGAGAATCGGCGGCGGCCTGCCGCGAAGGAGGAGAAGAGAATGACGGAGAGCATCGGGAACGGAAGAAGCGGAGCGGCTGCCGGGACGGAGGGCCCGGTCAAGCTGTCGCAGTGGGACGCGCTGCTGCTGGAGTCGTTGCGCAGCCGGGGCTGGAGCAGCGAAGAGCTGATTGCGCGGGTGCGCGAAGGAAATCTTCCCGCAGACGACAGCGAGTTCGAGTTCGACTACCGGCGGCTGACGGAGCTGGAAGCCGAGAATCCGGAGGCGTACCGCCGGGCGGTCGTCTCGGGCTACCGCATCAAGTACAACACGATCCGGGGCATCCGCAGCTGGATTCAGGTCGCGCTCGGCCGGGAGCCGGAACTGGAGCTTGAAGAAGGCAAGGAAGCGGTCCGGGCCCGGCTGACCGCCGCCCAGGCGCAGCGGCTGGAGGAGGTTCTCTCTCCGGGCTGGCGGATGGACAGCGGCCTAAAGGCCGGAGCGGCTGCGGAGGAAGCGGTCGGGGTGACAATTGTCCCGGAGCGGCCGGAGTAACCGGATAAACGGAGTATTCGGTGGAACCGAAAGCGATAAGGATACCCCTTGGAAGCCGAGCCGGCAACGGCTCATCAGGCGGACAGGGGGTATATTTGTATAGAGGGAAATACATCTGGAGGTCTTCGTTCATTGAAATGATTTCCCGTACGTTATATCCTTGAAGACAAGAACGTTAATGGACAGGGAGACTTTGGAAATGGATAAAGAGGCGGATTTACAGCGCGAGCTTGAGCATCTGCGGGGCGCGCTCGGATATGATTTCATGGCGATTGCGCTTCCGGAGCCCGCCGAGGAGCAGTTCGTCATTAAATGGAGATATGCCGCCGGCAATCTCAATGAACGCTATCGGCGAATCGTACTGCAGACCGGCAAGGGAGTGGCGGGCATCGTCTTCAAGACGGGCAAGCCGATGTGGCTGCCGTCCGTGCAGGAGGCGATCAGCGACGAGAACCTGTTCCACTATCCCATCATCAATCTGGAGAAGCTCAAGAGCCTGGCGGCTGTTCCGCTGTGGAACGACGCCCGCGTGGCGGGCGTCCTGCTGGGCGGCTTCCGCGAACCTGAGCGGGTCACCGAGAGCCATCTGGAGGAAATGCTGAAATGGGCCAAGAAAGGTATCGGAGACTTCAACGGAAAGGAATGGATGTCCAATTGACGGCCAAGGTGGATGCGGATACGCTGAACCGGCTGACGGGCCTGCTGTTCGCGAACAGCCGGGAAGCGATCATACTGGTTGACGGCTCGGGCGGAATTGTGGCGATGAACCGGGCCGCGGAGGAAATCATGGGACCTGCGGTAACGCAGGAGCTTCACCGGCTTCAGGAGCGGGCCATCTGTGAAGCTTGCCGGGGCTATACAAGCGAGACCGAGCTGCGCACCTGCGCCGATTGCTACCTGAACGCGCCGGATACGTCGAACTTCAGTTCTTTCCAGGTGTTTCTGGAGACCGGGGGAAAAGGTCCCGAGCCGTATACGGCTTCCTTTCAGCTGATAGATCCTGAACGGGGCATCCGGGCCTTCATGCTGCGCAACCAGACCCGGCAGTATCAGGCGCAGGAGACGTATTACCGGAACAAAATGATCAAGCATGTGCTGGAGGCCCAGGAGAACGAGCGCCGCCGGATTTCCCGGGAGCTGCACGACAGCGTCGCCCAGGAACTGATGAGCGCGATGGTCGATCTGCGTGTGCTGAAATATATGACCCAGGACCAGAGTCTGATCGGCAAAATGCAGCAGACGGAGGCCGTCCTGACCCGTCTGCTCGGAGATATCCGGAACTTGTCGGTGGAGCTTCGCCCCGCAACGCTGGATGACTTCGGCCTGGAGGCGGCCTTCCGCTCGCACTTCAAGCGCCTGGAAGAGAATTACGGCTTCGGCGTCGAATTCGTCTCCGAGCTGCCTTGCCGCCGGTACCCGAGCGAGATCGAGACCGTGATCTACCGCGTCTGCCAAGAGGCGGTGCTGAATGCGATGAAGTATGCGCAGGTCGACGAGGTGCGCGTCACGCTGACCGAGAACGAAGGACGCCTTCGGCTCACGGTCTCCGATGACGGGGCGGGCATGACGCCCGGCGCGGAGCCGTCGGGGACGGGGCTTGGCCTGTACGGCATGCGCGAGCGGACGGAGCTGGTCGGCGGCAGCTTCACCCTGGATTCGCGCCAGGGGCGCGGAACGACGATTACAGCCGAAGTTCCGGCCGCCGGAGATTGCCTATGAAGATTGTAATCGCGGATGACCACGCCATTGTGCGGAGCGGATTTACAATGATTCTGAACTTTCAGCCCGATATGGAAGTGATCGGGACGGCGGCGGACGGAGCCGAAGCCTATGCGGCTGTGGCGAAGCTGCGCCCCGACATCCTGGTAATGGATGTCAGCATGCCGCCCGGCGAGAGCGGGCTGGTGGCGACAGGGAAGATCAAGGCCGATTTTCCCGAGACCCGGATTCTGATACTCACCATGCACGATGATGAGGAATACCTGTTCCATGTGCTCAAGAACGGAGCGTCCGGCTATGTGCTCAAGAGTGCGCCCGACGAGGAGTTGCTGCTCGCGATCCGGACCATCTACGAAGGCGGCACCTACATCCATCCGAAGATGGCCAATTCACTGGTGCGCGAGCTGTTCAGCCGGACCGAGACTTCCGGAAGCGCCGGGGATGATACGTTCGAGCAGCTGTCGGTGCGGGAGCTGGAGGTTCTGCCGCTGATTGCCAAGGGCTACGGCAACAAGGAGATCGCCGAGAAGCTGTTCATTTCCGTCAAGACGGTAGAGGCCCACAAAGCCAAGATCATGGGCAAGCTGAATCTCAAAAGCCGTCCGGAGCTCGTCGAGTATGCGCTCAAGAAGAAGCTATTGGACCGCTGACGGAGAACGGATTTGTACATTCTGCAACAAATTTATGGATATTGTGCGGCGGATGAAGGACTTCAACCGCTCGAACCAAGCGCCTGTTGTGCGGAACAGGCGCTTTTTGGCGTCCGCTTAGAGGGGGATAGGGACCCTTAAGGGTTTTTTGCCCCGACAAATAGAAGTTTCCCTAATAGGATCGGCTGCCGGAAAGTGGTACCTTGAAAACAAGAGAAGAAAGTGAAAAAGTTCACAACCTTACATGATATGTTAGCTAACAAGCAGGAGGGGAACCAAGTGGAAAAAGAACGTCTGGTACTCGTCGGAAACGGTATGGCAGGGGTTAGAACCCTGGAAGAGATCCTCGATCGAGATCCCGCGAAATATAAAGTGACAGTGATTGGTGAAGAAGCTTACACGAACTACAACCGGATTATGCTCTCCAATGTGCTCCAGAACAAAATGACGGTCGAGGAGATTATCACGCATCCCCGCGAATGGTATGAAGAGCATGGAATCGAACTGATCCACCATGATCCGGCGGTCGATATGAATACCGCGGACAAGACCGTTGTGACGGCAAGCGGCCGCACCGTTCCTTATGATCTGTGCATTCTGGCGACAGGCTCGCGTTCGTTCATTCTGCCGATTGAAGGATCGAATCTGCCGGGCGTCCTCGGCTTCCGCACCATCGACGATACGGTGGCGATGCTGGAGATGGCGAAGCAGTACAAGAAGGCCGCGGTGATCGGCGGCGGTCTGCTCGGTCTGGAAGCGGCCAAGGGGCTGGTCGATCAGGGTATGGACGTTACCGTTATTCACCTGGAGAAATGGCTGATGGAAGTACAGCTCAACGAACCGGCCGGCAACCTGCTCAAGCGCGATCTGGAGAAGCAGGGCCTGAAGTTCCTGATGCAGAAGAAGACCGTCCGCATTACCGGCGACACCCGCGTAACGGGACTGGAATTCAGCGACGGCACCACGCTCAAAGCCGATCTCGTCGTCATGGCGGCCGGCATCCGGCCGGAGACGGCGCTGGCGCGCAAGGCGGGTCTGGAAGTAGAACGCGGCATTGTCGTTGACGACTATCTCGCTACGAGTGCTCCGAGCGTCTACGCCGTCGGCGAATGCGCGCAGCACCGCAGCCGGGTCTATGGCCTCGTCGCCCCGCTGTTCGAGCAAGGGCGTGTGCTTGCGGACGCGCTGACGATGGGCAAGGGAGCGCCTTACCAGGGCAGCACGACGTACACGTCGCTGAAGGTATCGGGCTGTGACCTGTTCTCGGCGGGCATCATCCGCGAGGAAGAGGACGTGCAGGCGATTGAAGCGCTGGACGGATTGGCCGGAAGCTACAAGAAGATTTTTGTCAAGGATAACCAGGTTGTGGGCATTGTTCTCTACGGAGATACCAGCGAAGAGAACCGCTACCTCAAGATGCTGACCCAGAAGCAGGATATCTCGGGACTCACTTCCGTCTCGCTTCTCTCGGCCGGCGGCTGCTGCGGCGGCGGGGCATCTGCGGACAGCGTTGTGGACTGGGCGGATGAAGAGACGGTCTGTGGCTGCAACGGGGTCACCAAGGGAACCATCGTGAACGCCATCCAGACCAAAGGGCTGACTTCGGTAGCCGAAGTAACCAAGGCGACCAAGGCCGGCGGCTCCTGCGGCAAGTGCAAGGGCATGATCGACGAGCTGCTTACAGCCGTGATCGGCAAGGATAAGGTGGTAGCGAAGAACGGCATCTGCGGCTGCACGGATTTGAGCCGGGATGAGATCGTTCTGAAGATTCATGAAATGGGCCTGATGACTACGCGCGAAGTGTATGAGAAGCTCCAGTTCCGCAATCCGGAAGGCTGCTCGAAGTGCCGCCCGGCGATCAACTTCTATCTGAACGTCGCCTTCCCGGATGACCATCTGGACGAGAAGGAATCCCGCTTCGTCAACGAACGGATGCACGGCAACATTCAGAACGACGGCACGTTCTCGGTCATTCCGAGAATGCGCGGCGGCAAGACAACTCCGGAGCAGCTTAAGAAAATTGCGGAAGTTGCGGCGAAATACGATGTGCCGCTCGTCAAGATCACGGGCAGCCAGCGCATCGGCCTCTACGGCGTGAAGAAAGAGGATCTGCCGGAAATGTGGGAAGAACTCGACATGGATTCCGCATCGGCATACGCCAAGGCGGTCCGTTCGGTCAAGACCTGCGTCGGCGCGAACTTCTGCCGCTTCGGCACCCAGGACTCGATGGGGCTCGGCATCAAGCTGGAAGAGCGTTATGAATACATCGACACGCCGCACAAGTTCAAGATGGGCGTATCGGCCTGCCCGCGGAGCTGCGTGGAGACGGGCGTGAAGGATTTCGGCGTCATCGGCGTCGAGAACGGCTTCCAGATCTATATCGGCGGCAACGGCGGTACGGAAGTCAAGGAAGGCAAGCTGCTGACGACGGTGGAGACGGAGCAGGAAGTAATTGATATCTGCGGCGCCATGCTGCAATACTACCGCAAGACCGGCATTTACGCCGAGCGGACGGCTCCGTGGCTGGAACGCCTGGGCTTCGAGCAGGTGAAATCGGTTCTGCTGGACCCCGAGCAGCGCAAAACGCTGCTGGAAGAGCTGGACCGTTCGACGGAAGGCAAACGCCGCAATCCTTGGAATGAAGTCGTCCGCAGTGAAGCGGTTCGCAACGAACTGTACACAGTAGAAAGGGTGTAAGCGATGGGACTGGAACAAGCAAGCGCAGTGCAGGAGAAGATTCGTGTCGTTCGGGCGGAGCAGCTGCTGCCCCGCATTGGCCGCTCTTTCCGGATCAAGGATGAAGAGATCGCGGTATTCCGTCTCTCCGACGGAACCATTAAGGCCGTCGGCAACAAGGGCCCCAACAAGCTGGGGCCGCTGGCGGAAGGCACTGTATCGGGAGAGTATGTATTCTGCCCGGTCCGCGACTGCCGGGTATCCCTGATTGACGGCCGGGTGCAGGAGCCGGACGAGGGCAGCGTGCCCACTTATGCAACGACCGTCGAGGACGGAGAAGTCTTTATCTGGGTATAGGAGGAGTTCGTGATGGATTATGTAAAACCGGGTGAGGTGCTGGCTTCCATGCTGGAAGCCGGCCAGACGAAGGCTGAAATGTCATGGAGCCGGCAGTTGATCCGGGGACTGGTTGCCGGCCTTATCCTGGCCTGCGCCACGACGCTCGCTTATACGGCGGCCGGGCAGACCGGGATTCCGCTGGTCGGCGCCCTGCTGTTCCCGGTCGGCTTCGTCATGATCGTGCTGCTCGGGCAGGATCTCGTTACCGGGAATTTTGCTCTGATTCCGATGGCGGCGCTCGAGCGCCGGACGACGACGGCCAAGATGCTGGGCAATTTCTTCTGGGTAATTGTCGGCCATCTGATCGGCTGCGCCGCCTACGCGGCGCTGTACAGCCTGACGATCTCGAAGATGGGCAACGACATGTCGAATCCGCTCATTCAGACCGTCATCTCGGCTGCCGAAGCCAAGACGACCGCCTACAAGGCCATGGGCGGGGACGGCTGGACGCTGGCGTTCATCAAGGCAATCCTGTGCAACTGGATGGTTACGCTGGGCGTGCTGCTGTCGATGACCTCCAAGTCCACCGCCGGCAAAATCATGGCCATGTGGCTTCCGATCCTGACCTTCTTCGCCCAGGGCTTCGAGCACACCGTCGTCAACTTCTTCGTCATCCCGGCCGGCATGATGCTGGGCGCGAACGTCAGCTTCGGCGACTGGTGGATCTGGAACGGCATTCCGGTGCTGCTCGGCAACTTCGTCGGCGGCGTGCTGCTGACAGGCCTGCTGTTCTACTTCTCGCAGCAGCGTCTGCGCGACGGACGGAAGGCTTATGAAGCCTCCCGGACGGCAGCAAGAGCGGCAGCGCCTGCTGGAATGGCTCCCGCCAAGACCGGTACGGAAGCATGAGAGGCGGGGCGATTGCCATCGTCGGCGCCGGCCCCGGAGATCCCGAACTGATTACGCTCAAGGCGCTTCGCCGGATTGAGGCGGCCGATGTCATTCTGTACGACCGGCTGGTCAGCGGCGAACTGTTGGATTACGCCCGTGAAGGAGCGCTGCGCATCTACTGCGGCAAGGCTCCCGGACGGCACGCGATGACCCAGGAGAACATTCAGCGGGTCATGCTGGAGCATGCCTTGGCCGGAAGCCGGGTCGTCCGCCTGAAAGGCGGCGATCCTTACGTCTTCGGCAGAGGCGGCGAGGAAGCGATCGCGGCGGCGCAGCAGGGCATTCCGTATGAGGTGATTCCCGGCATTACGTCGTCCATCGGCGCGGCGGCTTCGGCCGGTGTGCCGCTGACCCACCGGGGGTTGTCCGGTTCGTTCGCCGTCGTAACGGGGACCCGGGCGGAGGAGTCGTCCTCCAAGCCCCGTTGGGACTGCCTGGCCCACGGAGTAGATACGCTTGTCATCTACATGGGCACGGCGCAGATCGGCGAGATCCGCCGGGAGCTGCTGGCCCACGGGAAGAGCGCATCCACGCCGGTCGCACTGATCGAGAACGGCACGACTTCGGCCGAGCGCACCTTTGTCGGCACGCTCGGCGGCATGGAGAAGCTGGCCGCTTCCGTACAGCTCCGCAATCCGGCGCTGATCGTGATCGGCGAGACGGTCCGGGTGCGGGAGCAGCTGCTGGCGCTGGAACGGATGGCGGAGCAGCGGGTAGTCGGCTGAAGCCGGGCGAACAGGGAGAGGCAATCGCTCCATTCCTTAGAAAATCAAGCCGCACACGAAAGACCCGCGTCCGTAGTGAACTGTGACCCGGATTGTGGACGGTAAATGTAAAGGGCCGGCAATCTTAACTGGCAAGCAGATGACTTCTGAATT